>CAXBLH010000235.1:0-8561 GCA_963976315.1 uncultured Dyadobacter sp. | reverse complement strand
GTATGCTTAACGATTTGCCAATACGAAAGATAATCCATGTAGATATGGATGCATTTTTTGCATCGGTAGAACAACGTGACAATCCCAGGCTACGAGGAAAACCCATCGCTGTGGGGGGCTCTCCCAGCGGACGTGGTGTAGTGGCAGCAGCCAGCTATGAAGCACGTGCATTCGGTGTACGGTCGGCCATGCCATCGTCCCGAGCCTTGGCACTATGCCCCAGAATTGAATTTGTTAAACCTCGTTTTGATGCTTACAAATCCGTTTCTAACGAAATCAGAGCAATTTTCCAACGCTATACGGATCTGATAGAACCATTGTCTTTGGACGAGGCATTTCTGGACGTTACTTCCGATAAATCGAACATTGGTTCTGCTATAGAGATCGCCAAGGAAATCAAAAGTGCGATACAAACGGAGCTAAACCTAACCGCCTCAGCGGGTGTATCCATTAATAAATTCGTTGCCAAAATCGCCTCGGATATCAACAAACCTAATGGCCTCACCTTTATTGGACCTTCCAAAGTAGAATCATTTTTAAGCGACCTTCCGATTGAAAAGTTTTTTGGCGTAGGTAAGGTTACGGCCTCAAAAATGAAAAATCTGGGAATTTTTACTGGTAAGGAATTAAAAGACTTGCCAGAATCGGTACTGCAAATTCATTTTGGCAAACTAGGACTTTTCCTGTTTCAAGTGGTAAGAGGTATTGATAATCGTCCAGTTCAACCGACACGAAAAGTCAAATCCGTGGGTGCAGAAGATACCTTCCAAAAGGACCTTTTTGATTTGGAAGACATGAAACAAGAATTGGTATTAATTGCTGAAATCGTTTTAGGTCGTATTTCCAAGAAAAAACTGGCAGGAAAAACGTTAACTTTGAAAGTCAAGTTCAACGATTTTTCCCAAATCACCCGCAGCAAATCCATTTCGGAGAACTTCGATACACTAGGCCGCATTACCACCACGTCGTTTTCGCTACTGGACAATGTGGAATTCAACGAAAAAGGCGTAAGACTACTCGGTATAACCATTTCCAATTTCTACGAATCCGAAATTCTCAATTCGAAATGGGATCCCAATCAGCTATGGCTTTTTGAGGACCACGATGACTAGATATATTTTGCAAAAATCATAGTAAAAGGGCATCCACACGATGGGCTTGTACCATACTTTCACAATTGGACCATGTAAAAATAGTAAACCGACCATCTTGAGAAGCGACCAATGCAATGGCATCCTTTTGATCACTTACGAATTGAGCAGCGGACAAATGTCTTGTTCCCCCATTACTGCTTGCAGCTATTACTTTACCTTCAAAACCCATTACAGGCTCCGTTACAAGTATATTTTTAACGGGAGGTTTTCCCTTCGCACGACCAATTTTAGCACCAAAAGCCAAGAGTTCATATTGGTCATTAATGATAGTTGCACCGTCTACCGCGGTTAAACCCGCCATGCTGCTAACAGCCTGTGACAATTTACTTTGCCATTCATTGAATTGTGGCTGATCGTTACGTTCCTTATTTAATTCTGCTAAGACATGATAGTTCGGTTTGATAGCATACGAAATGGGATGCAAAATCGAATCCTGCCAGGTATGTTCTTCAGAAGGAACTACCAGCAAAATACCGCCTCTTCCATGTGCCCTCATAGAAACAGCCAATAAAACCAGGATATTTACGGAATCTGTGAAATGAAATGGTGCGGTATAGCCAATCATGGAATGAATGAGCGAAGGACAGTCCGGCAGACGAGTAGAACCTTCATCAATTATTTTTACTTGTTCCCCAGACATCACCGCTACGTTTACAAATTTACCATAGCCATCCCTACGCTTGTGTTTAATCACCAAAACACCAGGTTCCACCACTTCCACAACAAAACACAAAGCTGGAATGATTCGTGTGGTACCCCAGATGTATAATTGCCCGTCTTCTATCCATACTCCCAAATGAATTCCGGGACGCTCTACCGCTGGTGCCAGCTTAGTAAGTCTATAAGGAGTAAAAGGTATTTTCTCTCCAAACACCATGGGCTCACTCGTTTGATCCGGGGATAAGAACGCAATGGAAATCTTGGGAACAAACCCTTCCTCACGTCGTAAACTAGCCCAAAAAGTAGTATCCAGTAGGGTTTCAATAATGGTTGCAGTGGGAGGAGCTGCTCTTATTATTCCATTATCCAGAGAGGTAATTTGATGATGATGTCTAAAATGCGTTTCAACTGTTCGCGCAATCGCACGTGCCGCTTGGTAGGTAGAAATAGGTACATGTTCACCAAGGTTGTTATAAAGTGTGGCGCTATCTAACATGTAAATGGGAGTCTATAATGCTTAATTTAATAATCAATTTGAAATTATCACTCCTATTTCAACAAAATAAGTGATACCATAGGAACACTATTCGAATCTAAAAAGTTGGTATGGATTTAAATTAGTTCTCAATTTACGTTATCACGACATTTTTGGTATTGCAATCGGCGGTTGACTTTCAGCTGTCAAATCCTTGCTGAAAACGGCTTTCGATTTGATTGCAGGTTTCGTCTTTTTGATAACAAAAGTCTATTTACAAAACCAATCGCAATAAGATCTAATAGCCTTACCTTTTAAGGTTTGATTTCTAGGGGCCAATTATTGCTAAAATACTCATAAATCGTTTTTTATAGACTGACAGCGACCTACAAACATACTTTTAGGTGATCGCACCCTGATATAATTATCGTTTCTGCTGGCTTTTAGCAAGGCGTAACAGATTAAATTCATCCACACATTGAGGATTTTGTAACCAAACTTTTCTTTCTACACAAAAAAATCATTCGTTGTTACGGCTTGATTACTAACCAATTAGCGAAAAGAAAATACGCTGGTAATATTATTTTAACACTTCGTTGCAACCAATTTGGGATTTCTTCGCTCCAAATAAGCAAGAAACTACAAACAAGTGTTGTATTTCGAATCTATTAGCCAAACTATTTATTAGCCATGAAAAATTTAATAAGCCAATTTCCTGCTATCATTCACCATGCCGATGATAGCAGGCTCCCCAGCAAGCAGCGTTTCAAAGGCCCTCAAAAACCATCCGTTTGCTAAACTAACCGTCCATTTCCCGAAAGAGCCAATACCAACGTATGCAACAATACGCGGCATTGACACGTACCGACTACCAACTTTCACATGCGATTCAGTCCATCTCAAATTTTAAACCACTGACATTGACAAAATTATTTACACCACAATTAATCAATGCTCAACCATGAAAAGTATCTCAGTAATTATTCCGAATTACAACGGATTGCGCTTATTTAAAACTTATTTCAAACACAATTTCAACCTTCTAAAATCACTTCCAAATGATATAGAAATCATTGTAGTCGATGATGCCTCTAAGGATGATTCCATTGCATACCTGAAAAAAGAGTATGGTGATGAACTTAAAATCATTGAAAAAAAAGAAAACAGTGGGTTTTCTGAAACATGTAATATTGGCATTAAACATGCGAGCAAAGATTTGGTATTTCTACTCAATACGGATGTAATTATTGAGCCGGGCTATTTTGAGAAATTGCAACATTACTTTGAAAAAAATGACACTTTTGGAGTAATGGGCAGAATCGTAGGTATGCATGATGAAGAAATCCTGGATGCCGCCAGATCTCCCATTATGATCGGTCGTAAAATAAAACCTAATCATTTTTATTACCTTAACGACCAGTCGTTGTCGCCAACCTTTTACCTCTCTGGTGCTATAGCGCTAATGGATACCGCCAAATTAAAGGCGATGAATGGTTTCAACGAAATGTTTAACCCCTATTATGGAGAAGATCAGGAACTATCTATACGTGCTTGGCGGTTAGGGTGGAAGTGCTATTATGAGCATAATGCAATTTGCAGGCATGAAGTGTCGGCAACTACCAAATGCCATAAATCCAAGAACTTCATAAAAAGAGTTCATTTTAGGAACCGGTACTATATTCATCATTTGCACCTCCAAAGTTGGGATTTGGGATTATATCACCTACAAATCATATTAACGGATGTACTACTAGGTTCGTTATGTTTTCAGTGGTTTAAACCAGCCGCCTACTTCGATTTTTTGAAAAACCGAAAAGCGCTGAGTAAGCAAAAAGTAGATTTTACCAAAGAAATGAATAGGCATCACTCGTCCATTCAAATTATGGATATTATTGATAAAATAAGACTTTCTCAAAACTTTAAAGGTGCTATCCGATGGAGCCGTTAAAAGAAATCAATCCGCATCATTTGCGGATTCGGTTTTTATTTAAAACTCAAATTAAGTTTAAATGAATACTTATTTCAGGCTGTTATCATTCGCCAAACCCATTACAAAATTTGCAGTTCCCTATCTTATTTTTGCAGTACTGGGTGTAATATTCAATACCCTCAACTTGGCACTGCTGGCTCCCTTGTTACTCACTTTGTTCAACTCCAATGCAGCCGATGCAGCGGTGATGACCAAGCCCGATCAATGGAGTGATGTATTAGGAATGTTCAACTATTATGCCCAGCAGGCTGGACAAATATATGGCCCTTTTACTGCCTTAAAAATTGTATGCGCCATTATTATCGGGTCGGTTATTCTTGGTAATTTATTCCGCTATTTAGCGCAAAGGATCATGGAAAACCTCCGTATTCACACCTTATTAAACTTACGAAGAACGGTTTTTGACAATGTGATGAATATGCATGTTGGCTTTTTTAATAACCAAAGAAAAGGGGACATTATTTCCAAAATTGCTTCTGATGTTCAGGTGGTGCAGTTTTCGGTAACCAATACCCTTCAAATACTTTTTAAGGAACCCGTACAACTCCTTGCTTACGTCTTTTTATTATTTGCTACTTCGGTAAAGTTGACCCTTTTTGCGCTATTGGTGATTCCTATTTCCGCGTTTTTGATTACTAAAATTGTAAAAAAACTAAAACAACAGGCTACGCAATCGCAAGTGTCCTTTGGGCTGATGATTAGCTATTTGGATGAAGCGTTATCAGGAATTAAAATCATAAAGGCATTTAATGCTACCGACGCTATAAAAGACAAATTTGATCAAGAAAATAAGCACTATTCCAACATCAATAAAAAAATGGCGCGTCGCCAGCAATTAGGTTCTCCTGTTTCGGAAACACTGGGCGTCGCGATGGTCACTGCCATAGTACTGTACGGTGGCTCTTTGATATTAGACAACCAGTCCGATCTGAGCGTAGCTGAATTTATTGCCTACATAGCCCTTTTTTCACAAGTGATCCGACCGGCCAAGGCAATCACGGATTCCTTTAGCACGATACATGCCGGGCTTGCTGCTGGTGAAAGGGTACTGGAATTGATTGACACCAAACCCGCCATCACGGATGCAACAGATGCCATTGAAATTGAAAAATTTAGTACTGAAATTCAGCTGGATGATGTGAGTTTTTCCTATGATGATAAGCCAATTCTAAAAAAAATAAATCTTACTATTCCAAAAGGAAAAATGGTAGCCTTGGTTGGATCCTCTGGCGGTGGAAAATCTACTTTAATGGACTTAATACCACGATTTATTGAACCTAAGTCAGGAGCTGTCTTAATTGACGGCTGGGACATTAGGCAGTTAAAAGGAAATGCTCTTCGAAATTTAATAGGTCTGGTCAATCAGGAATCAACCCTGTTTAACGATAGTATTTACAATAACATCGCATTTGGAAGCCCCCAGGCATCTCCACAAGAGGTAGAAAACGCTGCCAAAATCGCAAATGCCCATGACTTTATTATGGATACCGAATTAGGTTATGAAACTAATATTGGAGACCGTGGAACAAAACTCTCTGGGGGACAGAAACAACGAATATGTATAGCGAGGGCAGTTTTGAAAAACCCACCAATTCTACTGTTAGACGAAGCTACTTCTGCGTTGGACACCGAATCGGAAAAGCTTGTTCAAGAAGCACTCACTAAGCTGATGAAAAACAGAACTTCCCTAGTAATTGCACATCGGTTGAGTACTATTCAAAATGCTGATTTGATTTTGGTATTAGAAGACGGCGAAATCATTGAAAAAGGCACCCATTTGGATCTGATGAACCGCAATGGTCAGTATCGCCGCCTTAACGAAATGCAGCAGTTAAATGAAGTGAATTAATTATTACACATGCAGGAAAACCAATTAATTTCAATTGCGCTTTGTACTTACAACGGCCAAGAGCATCTTCATGAACAACTGGAGTCCGTCATTAACCAGACGCACCGACCCATTGAAATCATCGTATCTGATGATGCCTCTACCGATTTGACCCTCCAAATCTTAAATAATTACCAGCGCCATTACGATTTTATTAAAGTATATCAGAATCCTACTAACATAGGATTTAATAAAAATTTCGAAAAGGCACTAGGCTATTGCAACAGTGAACTAATCGCCATTTGCGATCAGGATGATATATGGTTACCGGAAAAGTTACAATTACAGTTAGAAGCGCTTTCTGATCACCAATTGGTATACCATGATTCCGAATTTGTGAACCATCAAGGGTTAAGCTTGGGGATTTCCATGAGTGATAAATTCAATTTATATAAAGGCGGAGATCCACAGGTATTTTTATTTAATAATTGTGTTTCTGGTCATAGTGTACTGTTCAGAAAATCCTTACTTAAACAGGCACTACCCTTCCCAAAGGAATTTTATTACGATCAATGGATTGCATTTATTGCTACTTCGAACGGCACGATAGAAGCGTTGCCACAGCGTTTGGTTAAATATCGGCAGCACCAAAACAATGCTACCGATATCCTTGCAAAAAGAAAAACGCCAAAAAGTAGTTTGCTTAAAATTAAAGGGCTAATCGCAGAATCGAAATGGCTGCAATATTGTAGTGCTATTACCTCCAAAAAGGAAAACAAAATAGCCAAGGTTTTACATCAATTGAGTTTAAAACGCAATCGCTCTTGGGGAAGTTTAAAGTTAGTTTATGTCATCTGGCAAAATCGAAATTCCTTGCTTTTTCTATTAAAAAAAGACGCCACAAGTAAGTTTTTTTATGCCCTAAGAAAATGCTGGGGTGCTAAGACAAAAGCATTGTTTTAATATGAACAAAAAATCAAATTCTCCGCTAGTATCGATTGCAATGTGTGTTTACAATGGCGCGCGCTATTTGGAAGCTCAACTGGAAAGTATACTCTGCCAAACCTATTCAAATATTGAGCTTGTTGTAATAGATGACTGTAGTACGGATAATTCCTACGAAATCTTAAATCAATTTGCGACAAAACATAGCAATATAACCTTGCAACGCAACCAGGTGAATATTGGATATGTTAAAAATTTCGAAAAGGCTTTAAAGGCGTGTCAAGGGGAGTTCATCGCCCTATCCGACCAAGACGACATTTGGTGTTCCCACAAAATACAGAAACAAATGGATGCCATCGGCAGTAATATCTTGGTGTACCACGATTCCCAATTCATGAATGAGGACGGGTCCAAAATAAGCAAACGTATGTCCAATATTATCAATATGGTAGAGGGGGAAAACCCAAATAAGCTACTCCTATTCAACTCCATTTCGGGCCACAGCTGTCTTTTTCATAAAAACCTCCTGTATTATATACTACCTTTAGAGTCCGACTATTTCCATGACCATTGGCTTGGGTATGTAGCAATGAATGTCGGCAGTGTTAGTTACCTTCCAGAGATTCTCGTCCAGTACCGACAACATGAACATAGCTCAACAGATATCCTAAATAAACGCAAAGTAAAAGATGCTCGCTACCATGAAAATCGGGATGTTCGGAAGCTTAAAGGAGAATTAAGATGGCTAAAAAAATGCCAATCTTTCCCGTATAATAATAACCAAGCCTTTCTCGATGAGTTCGTCACACTTTTTGAGAATCGAATAAACGATTTTATTTCGTTTCAATATTTTCAATTCATTCGAAAGCACTATTCGGAATTACATTATATTCAGAAGAAAAGAAAAGGCAGCAAACAAGGTTATATATACCGTCAGGTATGGGGCTTAAAAGCCAAGGTAATATGGGGAAAACTATTCGGCTAGTGTTAATTTTTTATACCCAAACAGAAGTTGTATAAAATGAAGATAGGCTTTAAAAAATAGTTTGGAGGAACATTTTTTACTTTTCTTGAAATTGAGGAGCATTTGATGAATTTCCATCTTAGAAAAATCCCAGTAAATCATTTGCTCTACCAATCTTTTCAACGCCCTTTTTTCAGTAAAATAAATATCACTTTCAGAAACTATGGCTGTGGTCAAGGGCAAATAGGAACTCCATTTCTGATGTAACTTAAGCACTTCACCAAGCCATTCCCTTTTAAAATTCCCTTCGGAATAATGAATCAACAGTACCTCATAAGTAACCATAATTTCCCATTCCTTAAAATGGCTTAAACAGAAATCAATATCATAACCATGAAACCCCTTTAACAACTGCTCTTCAAAGGGCTTGGTCTGCACCAGGACTTTTCTTGTACACATCCAAACTCCATCCACACACACCACCGCACTGGCAGACTGGTTATGTGGATTATGAAGGGCGTGAAAATTTTCCCGGTTATCGTATT
>CAXBLH010000234.1:0-8577 GCA_963976315.1 uncultured Dyadobacter sp. | reverse complement strand
TACTGAATCGGACTGGCGGCCCAGTTGGTTGCTGCTATTAGCCCCCCTTCGACTCCGCTCAGGGTTCAGTGCTCTTGTCTTAATCCTTGTTATACTGGAAATTGGTTGCTGATGTCAATAAGTCAATTGCTAGATTTGCTCAATAAGGTCTTAATCCTTGTTATACTGGAAATTGGTTGCTGACGGGTCGGAAGGAACTGGAAAGAAAACAGGGCTAATGTCTTAATCCTTGTTATACTGGAAATTGGTTGCTGATTAGATTACTTAGTAAACTGGAGAATAACGACTTTGGTAGTCTTAATCCTTGTTATACTGGAAATTGGTTGCTGATCATCAACGAATTACTTGATTGAGGAAATAAATACAAAGTCTTAATCCTTGTTATACTGGAAATTGGTTGCTGATAATGGGTAGAAGTAGATATGAGTACATTCGGAATGTCTAGTATTAATCCTTGTTATACTGGAAATTGGTTGCTGATTGTTGCTTAGTGAATTATCAGATTTAATACTACTAGTCTTAATCCTTGTTATACTGGAAATTGGTTGCTGATCAAAATCTTTTTGACAATTAGTAGCAACCAATACTGTCTTAATCCTTGTTATACTGGAAATTGGTTGCTGATATTAAGGAGTATTCCAAATGGTTTTAACCCAACTGTGTCTTAATCCTTGTTATACTGGAAATTGGTTGCTGATAAGTAGAAATCCATTACCACTTCCTCGTTTAGAGCGTCTTAATCCTTGTTATACTGGAAATTGGTTGCTGATCTGAGGAGGAAGGAACTTCTGAGGAAACCTCTAACGGTCTTAATCCTTGTTATACTGGAAATTGGTTGCTGATTCCTTCAGAGAGATCTCAAATGAAAATGAAGTTTCGGTCTTAATCCTTGTTATACTGGAAATTGGTTGCTGATCTTTAATAATTTTTGCAGGAGATATTGGACAAATACCGTCTTAATCCTTGTTATACTGGAAATTGGTTGCTGATAGCTAATTTTATAAAAATCTGGTTTATAGTGGTTTAATGGATTGTTTATTTGAATATTACAATACAAAATGATTAAAATTAAATCAAAAAATATAACTTACTCCTTTAAAATTAGTGATAAGATGCTTCATGGAGAAATTTTTACTGGATTATTTTAAAAGCTTCCCATCCCCATTTTTTACGTGTATAGTCATATGCCACAATAGCTATGCCATTATAAGTAACTGACCCGTTTAGTCCTTCGGCTATATGGCTTGGTATAAGAACATCACTTACCTTCACAACTCGCCCTAAATTCTTGGGAATGCCCATAAATTTTTTCATTTGTTTTGAGGATGGTGTTGCAGTAGCTTTATTTACATTTTTGACCTTGTAAAAACTTTCATCTACTTTTTGGATTTTTTCTAACCGGATCCGGACCATATCCCCTATGGCCATTTTTTCTGGAATATTATTTAATGAGAACCCTCCATGGATGTTTTCGTCTACAAAGTATTGAGCAGTATTCTTATCCAAATTAATATTCCAAATAATTGCGATCTCTTCTTCAATAGTCTCAACAATAAGCATTTCAGCTCCTTCTTTGTGAGACGTATATAGTGAATGGTTGTTAGTTTGGGTACTAACGGCATTTTGATAAGCTGGGTTAAGCATCACCTGCAACACTTCATTTGAAACCTTCCAATTATTCTGTTGCCTGGTTTCAATTATTTTCTCAATTTCAATCCGAGCAGCCACCCAGTTTCCTCGGTTAATAAGGAGCTGAGCTAACTTAAAACGTATTTTCAGGGAAAACTTATCTGGTATTTTGCATAGGAGGGCTTTCGAATAACACGCAAGTTGCATATCGTCTTGGCTGCCATGTAATGTTGCTAGGAGATCCCAAACCCAAAAATCATTTGATTTTTCTTTCGCAAATGGAATAAAGGCGGTCAAAGCCTCTTGTTCCCGACCCGTTTTTTGCAATAATATCGCATAATAATAGAGCGCAAAGTGCCATTTAGGTTGTCTCTTTGTGCTGATACGTAATTGTTCGATAAATGCCGTTACTTGTAATGTTCGATATTCATTCTTATCAATGATACATTTAGCTGTGGCAATATGTGCGCGTTCGGCCAACGATGGAATTCGCTTTCCGGTTGGTAATATTTCTTGTGCACAATCCGTTTTGTCGAAATTTATCCAACCCCAGATGTCCATAATAGCAGAAAAATTCACAAAATGTATGCTGTTTTTTATAAGGGCTTTTAACAAAAATTTATTGGATGGACTGCTTCCTGGCAATACCGTTTCCAATATCGGTAATAACCATTCCATTTTTTTTCCTTCAACGTCATGACTTTGAAAAAGGTACATGGCTAATTTCCAGCGAAATTGGTCATAGAAAATGGTTTCTTCCATGGGGTGTTGTAAGTCAGCCAATTGCTGAATGAGCTGTTCTTTGGAATTTATGTACCCGTTTTCGGATTTAAGCGCTTCCAATAGCACCCATCCCATAGCACGTTTGTTCCAAACATTCTCTGGGTTTGTAATTAACAGTTCATTAGCAAGCTCAAAAGCAGCTGTTAGCTGTCCGCTCTTGCGTAGGGCATTCACATCCTTGGCAGTCCCTAAATTGATCATGCTATTTGCTGTCATAATACTAAATGTTTAAAAGTTAAAAAAACAAGGTATGTTTAGGCGCTGTTATTAATTGAAGCTCAAACTCCTGACCAATGCAGGTGAGGCTATTGAGCATATCTTCTCCTACTGGAAGAATGAGAATGCTATCCTGATTCTGATAGCAGTCGTTCATTTTACGGAGCATTTCTATAATTTCCTTTTGTACCTTACGATGAATCCTTGCAAAGAATACCGACTTCTGAACTCGAATACAGCCCTTTTGTTCAAGGTATTTAGCCATGAGTCGCCTTATTCGGTTGTTTTTTATATCATACATTATAAAACAATACATATCCTCAGAGCGTTTTTCGTGACCATTTTTACTTTTCAAAAAATTCAACAAAGGTTTAATGCCTTCCGGAACTATATGTTCGTCGACGGCACCACTGGTTGCATTCGGTATGGCTGGTAACGCAGCAGCGAGCCACTTGAGATTAAGCTCAGAAAAGGGTCTTTGGGTGTATGTCTGCTTTTTAGCCATATTTTAATTGGACTGTGTTAAATAATCGATCAGGGGTATATCAATCGTTTTATTTGCTGGAAATAAATGAAAGAAAATCACATCGTACAAAATCTCATTCAATGCAGGATCTATTCCTGTTTTAGGGGACTTGATGACTGAAAACCCCCGTTTACCATAAAATATATTCAACTCGGCCAGTCGGTATCCTTGCTTAGCGCACACCTTTATGCCATACTGAATTTTATCAATTTGGTATATTTCTAAATTCACTGTTTTACAGAGCTTCGGTACCATGTCCATAAAGTCGAGTAGACTCTGAGGGACGTATACTTCTTTGGCTCTGCGTACAGGAGCGTTGGGGCTTATTTCTTTTAAAATAGCCTTATATGCCACTTCATTAATCGCAGTTTGGTCTGTATCGTCCATTGAAATTGGGGCAGTTTGTGAATTTGTCATGTTTTGTTCGTTTAAAGATTTCGAATTGATAGTAGTTGGGTTTGGATTGAAATACGCACCTGGATCGAATGCCAGAAAGCAAGCACGAGAGGCATCATGCGTACGTAAATCTAGGCTTCCAGCTAATCCTACTTTATCTGCAAATTCAGAAGCAAATTGTTTGTAAAGCGCTGAAAACAGCTTTGGGTCTGTTATCGGTGAATCTAATTGACAAAGCACCTTGATTCCTTCACCACTTGGTGATACAAATGCCATGGCAACCATCGGGTTCGCTACAATGTTGGCCGGTATTTTACCGTCTTGTAATTGCAGATGATCAATATCCAATATGAAATAATGTGCGCTTATAAATGAGTCTAATCGTCTGTGACCTTGATTAAAAACACTTCCAACAATATAAGGTAGCTTGGTTTTTGCTTTTCTATACCCAGCCTTGTCAATTGCCATCAGTTTACGCAAACGTATGGTGTCACTCTCTAAGGAGGAAGGTATACGTCCAGTGATGCTTTGAAAAATATTTTCCAAAGTGCATTCCACTAATACTTCCTGGCCAGATGTGATGGCTTCGCCGAAACTTAAAGTTGGAGTTGTCATAATCGTTGCATTTAAAGTGAATACTCATTAAAACTTAGGTAAACTTTTTTAGCATAGAGGCAAACCGTTGGGCTTCCATGTCGCAGTGGTTAATTCTTGAACGACTTATACCTTCTAGGTTCACAATTTCATAGAGGTAATCATTAAAGCTTTGGATCAATATCCTTTTTCCATCAGTATTGAGCCAATAGTTGCCACTTTCAATGTCGAAAAATTCTTCAAAAACTACTTCTTGGACACATAAATAACACACCACATAATCAGCCCAATGACGATACTGCTCTATGAAATCATACACCAAAACAGGACGATTGTATTCATCACGATGCATAACTCCAATGGCTGGATCCACCCCGGCATGTATCAGTGCCCACTCACAAATGCCATATAAAATCCCATATGCATAATTCAGCATACAATTAAACATGTCTTGAGCAGGACGTTTACTTCGTTTTTCGAAACGATACCGCTTTGGTAGTACCTGGTTGATACCTTCGAAATAGCTTCTGCTCATACTGCCTTCCAAGCCTCTATAAGTAGCGAATGTTTCCGAAAAGTCGTCAATTGTATGACCTTTCATTTTGGCTAAGTATCGATCGATATTGTTACAAAACGGCTTTACGTCCTGATCGGTTAGTAGCTGTAATAGCTCCAATACCAACTGCTGATTTTCCCCTTTCTGTACCAATATTTTTGTGATCCATTCAACACTTTCTATTCTGGTCGAAAAGCCAAGCTGGTTTTTTCGAATAGTAGAAATAGATCCAAATTTAGTACCCCATACTCTGCCTACAGGATCCCCCTTCCGGTCGATGAAAAGCATATCTGTATTTTGTTGCAATGCAGTAACTATCACCTCATAGGTAAGTTTAGTGGCTGGGTGCATATGTATGGTACGAATTTCCTGAACAGGAATGAAAGACTCGCGCTCTGGAGTTCTTACGCAGTACCGGCCGTTACGTATAGATATACTACTGCCTCTTTTGTTGAGTATTAATTGTGTGAATGTCATATTGCATTTTTTATAGATGAACCGAATTGACTTGCATTTACATTTGATATCAACTTAAACTGGTTAATACCACTTTCATTGAGCCATTTATGCCAAAAGTATTTGAGCTTGTCTAGCTCGAACTGATCCGTTGATTTAGCATGAAAGCCAGCAATTATAATTACCACAGGCATCAGCTTATTCTGGATAGGGTAGATCCCTAGGTTGCTACTTTCTGCATTCTTTTTCCAGTTTACGCCAGTTAAACTAGACATGAACCTAGACGAAGTGAACCGGTTTTTTGAATGCACCGTATGGCTATCATTTTCAAAATCAAAATACCCGTCGGTTAACACCAGCATACTATTATTTGCAATTGGTGATAGATAGTTGTTTAAGCTTTCGTTAAAAAACTGCCATATATCTACCCCAAAATAGTCGGAGGGGCGGCTTCCTTTTTGAGCCTGCCCGTATAAACTATTAAGTACGGTAGGCAGTTGACTTTTAAAGGCCATAAATCGGCGGTTTTTTTCAGAAATAGCAATGTTGTTCATATCTAAACGGAGTCTTTTTTCAAACCCATCGGCATTGAGTTTACTTCCTCTTTGTGGTATGATTACAATCGAGAAAACATCCTTGGATTTTACGAAAAACTGCTGACGAACCGATTGCTCGAATTTTTCAAACATGGCCATGATAGCCGCCTGATCTTTTTCTTGCTGACCTTGGTTTAATAGTCGATCGGAGAGGTCAAGTACAATGATCATGTTGTTGGGCTTGGTGCCACAGAAGCCACCACTATTTACCGAAAGAAAGCTCACTATTAGAAATATACGTATAAAGTTTGTCATAGCTGTAAATTTTAAGGTTGAATGATTTTAGTGATGAAATGGTGTTTCGTTATTCTTCCAAAGGGGGTTTTGAATCTTGAATGTGTTCGATATAAAATTTCTGTAAAACTGCTTCACAATCTTGTTTTAAGGTTATGCGGTTTCCTAACCCATTGATATAAGAGAGCCAGCCGTTATAAAAATCATTGATTGACTTTTCTAGCTCAGCCTTACTAAATACCAAGGTGTTTTGGCGCTTTTTCAGCTGTTTAATATCCAATAACAGCTTACCCATTTTGGCCTCTAAGTCGGCAAACAGTGCTTCAAATTCGAATACAAGCTTGTCAGCCTTACGCTTAAGGTCTTGCAAGTGGCGTATTTCAAGAGCTACCACTCTATTTGCATCCGTTTTAGCGACTTCTTTTTTAAGGTTATGGAATAATATTCCCCAGGCCAAGGTTCCAAAAAAGCCCATCAAAATCACTATGTAAAAATCAGCGCTACTATACCAATGATGTTCAGCGTCGGTAAACCCGGTCATGGACTTAATTTCCTGGATTTTCTCTTCAATTTTAAAGGCTATTAACCCATCCAAGAAAAGCGTAAGCAATACGGCAAGTGAAACACTGATAATCCGAGCCGTTTTTTGAAACGAGCTTACCAAAATATCCAGAACCAGCGCAAAAGAAAACAGCAATATTGGAGCAATCCAATGGAAGTCAAACATTGTAAAGGCATCGGAAACGAAAACGCTGGAGAACAGGGTTTGAATCTGAACATCATCTCCTTCAAGTTCTGTTCCTATGTTGCGGATTATCCCAGAGTACACAGCACTTACATAAAAACAGATGATATATATTGCACCCATAACAACACCTATGATCAGCTTCCAAAGAACGAAACGATTAATTGCACCAGGTTTGTAGAGCCCCAAGGCTTCATCCTTTCTGACCTGCAAAATTTGCTCATCATAGTCAAGAATCTCTGCCTTAGTCTTTGGGATATCGACTTCACGGATTTTCTTTTGATCCGCTACAATATCTTCAGCCTGTTTTTCGAGTTCGACAATTTGCTCCTGAATAGCCTCCTGATTCTTTTGTTGCTGCTCCATATTCGCATTCTCGTCTATGATACGACCGTTAAGAATCATACGAAACAAGTTGGCAAGTGCCATAGGGTCTCCACGATGATCCCCGGATTGCTCGTAACCATATTCCGACATATTAACACGAAGTGCCTTAGTGTCAGAAACCATCAAGTTCGAAGGTTGCTCAACCTGATTATTATTAGAAATAGAGCTGGCGATGTTATTGAAAAAGTTTGTCATAATTGAAAAATGTTTAAAGCTGTTATTTTTGGTTCGATACAAAGGTTGTTTTGTCAACTACATAAATATTGCTTTCGATAATTATTTTTTAATTTTATTTATCATTCTAGTACCGATAATTAATTTGGATATGCTTTTGACATTACAAACTAAATAAACTATTTTACGTTTTTATTTCCTTTGAAAAATATTAACACGCATTTTATTCATGGCAAAAAAAGAAGGAGACGGGTCAATAGCGAAACTGAAAAGGATTATTAAAATTCACCAGGTTTTGCGCAACCAGCGTAGTGGGAGGGTAATTAACGCTGCATATCTAGCTCAGCAATGTGGAGAGGAGGGATTGGCTTGTGATATTAGAACGATTACCGATGACCTTAAAATGTTGAAGGAGGGATTGGGGGCTCCACTTCCTGCCAGAGCAAACAAGCATACAGGGTATTATTATACAGAACCATATTCCTTGTTGGATTTCCTTGATAATTCGTACCATGGCCAACTAAACGAGATTGTAGCCTTGGTACGGCTACTGGAGAAGGATAAGGAATTTGCGGGGTTGGAAGATATTCTGTTGCGGCTGGAACAACGCATCCAGATTACAACTGGCATCGAAAAAAATGAGCTGATTGGCTTTGAAGAAGTACAATTAAAAGGTAAAGAACTGTTACTACCGCTATACCGTCATATTCAGCAAGGAGATTTTTTAGTAATCGAATATCATCCGTTTAACCAAGAACCAGAAACAAAAAACCTCTTTCCTGTGATGCTGAAAGAATATAATAGTCGGTGGTATGTGATAGGGTGGAAAATGAAGCGAAGCCCAGAAATTTCGCATTAGACCGGATAGCAAGTTTCAGAAAAACAGCTGTTGAGTTTCGGTATTCAAAGAGCTTTCTCTTTAATAGATACTTTGAAGATTTTGTAGGAGTGACAAAGCACGACTCCAATGACAAGGTAATTGTGCGCATGAAGCTCACCAGTTCTACGAGGGCTAAGTACTTGGTTACCAAGCCTATACATTTCACTCAACCTCATAGCCAAGACGCAAAAGGAAATTATATTTTTGAATTACACGTAATACCAAATTTAGAATTAGAAGCCAAAATTCTGGAATTCGGCCCAGACATGGAAGTTCTCGAGCCGAAATGGTTAAGGGAGGAGGTAAAGAAAAAGGTAAAGGTAATGATGGAAGTTTATGCCAATGGGGGAGTGTGATACAAAATAGATATTCCGGTTCAAAGTGAGCCAGTGATTCCGGCCGAAA
>CAXBLH010000233.1:0-8634 GCA_963976315.1 uncultured Dyadobacter sp. | reverse complement strand
TCGGTAGTTCCCGATTATATTGCCTGTCGATGAGAACCATTAGTTCTATTTTTTTGGGACGACCAAAGGCTGTCATGGCATCCAATGCAGCACGTACCATCCGACCACTCGCCAGAACGTCGTCAATCAGAACAACCATTTTCCCTTCAATTAAAAAAGGTACTTTCGTTTTGTTGGGCATTAAAGGCGAATCACGTCGGCGAAAGTCGTCACGATAAAACGTAGCATCTAAATGACCCAGTTTTATATCTTTTCCCGTACGTTCTTTCAGTTCCTGCACAATTCTTTCTGCAAAAAAAATACCACGCGGTTGAAGGCCCATGACCACCGTGTTTTCGAAATCCTGGTGATTTTCAATGAGTTGTTGGCATAATCTACTGGTCATGATTTCCAGCAGAGGGCTACTAAGTAATAATCGTTTTTGGGGCATGTTGTTATTTCCCTAATTTTTAGACTAAATTAAGTTCACATTTACGAAAACAAAAACTTTTATTCAATTACCTTAATTAAAAGAACCAAAGTTTAGTTATAATTTATCTGCAATTTAAAATTTTAAATAAGAAATGAAGTATCTCGTTGCCGGTCTAGGGAATATTGGTCCGGAATATGCATTTACAAGGCATAATATTGGTTTTATGGTGCTGGATCGTCTTGCTGTAGAACATGATTTTAAATTTTCCTTTCAGAAATTGGCCTATGTTGCGGAGTGGAAATTCAAAGGGCGGCAGATTGTATTCATAAAACCTACCACTTTTATGAATCTCAGTGGTAAGGCAATCCGCTACTATATGGAACAATATAAAATTCCTTTGGAAAATGTAGTAGTATTAGTCGATGAGCTTCAACTTCCTTTTGGAACCTTAAGGCTTAAGCCCAAAGGTAGCCACGGCGGACATAATGGATTAAGGAATATTGAAGAAATTTTACATACCTCGGTCTATGCTCGTTTAAGGTTTGGGATCGATAATAATTTTTCTAAGGGCAGACAAGTGGATTACGTGTTGAAACCTTTTACGGACAATGAGTTTATCGATTTGCCAACCTATTTGGACAAAGCTGGTGAAATAGTTTTATCCTATTGTACTTTGGGGGTACAGCAGACGATGAATAATTATAATCAATGATGGTACTTTTTAAAGAAAATATAATTATTTCAATATTGCGAATTATTCTGTTGAAATAGATTATTGTTTGATAAAATTTTAACGATTTAGGTATTTACACGATAATCTTTCTTGTTTTTCAAGATTTTAGCCGGTTTGTTCCAAATATAATTCTGTTTTGTGTTTCTCTATAAATTTGTAATTTCAATATTTATTACGACCTTTGTTATGCGTTAAAAAATGCTAGGAATTGAATTAAACCATGAATTTGCAAGTAGGTATTCAAAGGGGTTGATTTCTAGTTGATTTTTAGATTCGAACAAAAGGCATCAGACATCAATTATGTAGTTGTTTTTTTACATAATTTTATTTTCTGGTACAACTAAATCCGAATGAGATACGTATATTAACGAAATCCCACGCTAGTAAGCAAAAATATTTAGCGAGTATAATTAGCGAAAATGTGACTTTGATAGTTTAACAAACGTCCAAGTGAAGGCAAGGGGGAGTAAATGAGATTTGAACGATATTATTTTAAAAAATAGATAAGATATTAAATTTGAATGAACTCATTAAGATCGAAATTGGTTGAATATTTAATATAATATTAAGTAACCGTTTTGTCATTAATAGTAAATTCGAATAAAGATAAGAAAAGGTTAAGGGTTTAGGAATAGTCAGTATAAAGCCATCTTTCTGAGATGGCTTTATCTTTTTAATAGTCCTTGTTAATCCAAATTTCCACACGTCTGTTATTACTCCGCAACTCTTCCTTGGTATTAGAAGTTTGCGGTCGGGTGGAGCCATAACTTTTGCTGTTAATTCGCTTTGCTTCTATACCATTCTCCATCATAAACTTTTTGCATACTTCGATCCTCTCCGTGGCCAACACTATATTTTTATCAAAATTGCCCACGTTATCGGTGTGCCCTGCCAGAAAGATGACTTTTTCTGGATGCTCCTTGAAATATTTAATGGTTTCGGTTAATTCATTTTTGGCCTGGTCGTTTAAAGAATTGTCACTTTGATTGAAATAAACGGTAACGAGCGGTTTGTTCGATACTGTATGCGACAAGCTAAATAGTGATTTAATTTCTTCGTACCTACTTTGGGTTTTAATAGGGATGTGTTTGGCATCAAAACCTTCTGCACTGGCTGAAATTAAATACCTTTCATAAGGTTGTAGGTCAAATGAGAATGCACCATTAATCGTTTTAGACTCCGCTACTAGGCTATTATCTGTCATTTTTCTGACATTTATTGCCGCATCGTTGATTGGGTTTAAACTTTTACCATCAAATACTTTGCCCGTTACATTGGAAATTTTAGTCTGCGGGGTTTGCATGGTTTCATCTTCCTCTATGTCCTTTTCTATACTTTCTGAATGAACGATCTCTGCGGATTTTTTTGGATTTTTAAGACTGAAATAACTTCTACGGATAAAAACAGGAGTCATCACACGATCATAAAGCCGTATTAAAGCCACGGAACCAGCGCTGGCTTCGTGGTTTGCAATTAAATCATCCTGAAATATATTGAGAACCTGGTCGCTGTCCAGCATTCCTTCGGTGCCCGGATCAGTGAACTCTACTTTCAGTTGACCGTCAATGTACATTTTAATTCTTTTGGTATCGAAGTCGCGGGAGTAGACGTAATGGACATATTGATTGACACGAACCCTGGCTTTTTCGCTCATGGCATAGTCATAGAAATTGAGCTTGCCATCGTATATATAGCTTCCAAAGTCACTTTTTCGATTTTTGAAATCTAAAATACGTTTCCAGCTATCCAGCTTTTCCATTTTGAAATAGATTTCAATAGAAAAAGACTTACTTAGAAAACCTTTGGTATTTGAGTTATCGAATTGAAGGCCACTATTTTCTTCAAACTGGTATACTGTCCTTTGAAGTCCATCCGAGTTGGGGATGTCCTCTTTGAGGTACTGCCCGGGCTTCCCTAGAATCTTTAGTGAGGTACCCTCTTTTTCGATAGGCAACAAACCATTGTTGAAATCATAAGTCCACTGATCTTGTCCAAAACTTTTTGCCATAGTGAAAAACACTAGGCTCGCTATTAACAAATTCTTCACCACATTTTTAAACATCATTCCTCAAAATTATAAAAAACGAAGGTGATAGCAGAACGATGCGTTTTAATTTGTAGTATTTCTGTAAGGAATCGCATAAATTATTGAATCGAGTCTATTTGATAGCAAAAAAGGAATAATATGTAATTGACATATCATTCCTTTTCAATTATTTGATGGTAAAAATCTAAATCTCGATTTCTCCTGTTAAGTATAACTTAGATTCCCCACTAATTTTTACACGTTCTCCCACTAGTTCACACCGTAAGAAACCACCACGTTTTGAAATTTGTTTGGCATCTAGGGTTGATTTTTCAAGTTTTTCGGCCCAGTATGGGGTCAGGGTAGTATGCGCGGAACCAGTAACGGGATCTTCATCAATTCCAGATTGAGGAGCAAAGTAACGCGACACAAAATCTACGTCCTTGCCTGTAATTATAATGCCACGGGTTGGAATAGTGGACAATACAATGATATCGATTTCCAAATCCTGTACTTCCTCTTCGCTATCCATCACTACCATATAATCGAATTTGCCTTTGAATACTTCCAAAACGGTACCTGATTTTACACCTTCCACTAGGGCTGGAGGAGGTACTGCTATTTGGAAATGGTCCACAGGGAAATCAAGAGTCAACCAACTATCCTTTTTGTGAACTGTTAATGGGCCGCTACGGGAATCAAAAATTATTTCATCCCCGGTATAATCCAAATAGTTAAAAATTACATGTGCTGCCGCAATGGTAGCATGTCCACATAAATCAACTTCGACGGATGGGGTAAACCAACGGATGTGAAATCCATTTTCAGTAGGAACAAAAAAAGAAGTTTCTGCTAAATTATTTTCAGCTGCAATTTTTGATAAGGTGTCATCGTCAAGCCATTCTTGAAGTGGAATAACGGCCGCTGGGTTTCCTTCGAATAATTGATTCGTAAAGGCATCAATTTGGTAAATCGGTAGTTTCATGAACTATGAGTCAGGATAAATAGTACGTCAAGTTATTAAAAAAATGACTATATAATGATTTTATATATAGAAAATTTAATTTCTACTGCTGGGTTTTTGTAGTTTGGTTGCTACAAATAATTAGTATCTCTTGTTTTTCATTCTTAAATAAACCCCATTAGTCCATCCAAATCCCTCTTGTATTTCATATTCACCCCCTTCGGCAATCATATTGGTATCTGCTACATTATATTTTTCTAGCATTTTTCTGCAATGCAAAAATTCCTTTTCTATAATTCCGATCCATTCGCTACTCACAGCGTTGGCGGTTCTATGGAAATTGTAATTTTGAAGGCCTTTATAGGCTATCCATTGCAAAGGTGCCCACCCATTCGGTGCGTCCCATTGCTGTCCTGAGCGGACGGTGGTGGTAAGCAAGCCACCGGATTTTAATAAATCAAGTCGAATATAAGACCGTACAGATCGGGCATGTTTATTTTTAGCTAATTTGAAAAACAGTGGAAATACACCGGCTAAGCTAATAGAATGGGTGTGTTCCTTCTGGATAAAATTATAATCCATGTAAAAATTTAATTTATCATTCCAAAAGTATTTGTGAATGGCTTTTTTTCTTTTGGCAGCTCGTTTTTCATAAAACGCTTGGCGTGCGTCGTTTTCTGATAGGCGGTAAGCTTCTGCCAAAGTCAGTTCCATATTATGCATCAAACAGTTCAAGTCCACCGGCAAGATTTCTGTTGTATTTATAGACGCAAAATCCATTTCATTTTTAAACCAACGACTACTAAAATCCCAGCCTGATTCGGCGGCAGCACGAACATGCCTATACAAGTCCTCAGGTTTTGTACCATACCTTTCAAATGCCAAATGAGCCAATTCCTCGTCCTCTCGGAAGGCTTCCGGGCGTGGTGTAGCCTTATCATCCCAGTAGCGATTTAAATACGTGCCATCTTCCAATAGTACCACTCTACGATGGGCCGTTCCGGGTTCTAATTTTTCGAGACCTTGGTCCATCCAGTAATCATATTCCTGCTGTAACTGGGCTATATATTTAACCAATACTTTTTTTCCTTCCATTTCGCTAAATAATTTCAGCATTAAGGAAAAAAATGGAGGTTGCGAGCGGCTAAGGTAGTAAGTACGGTTGGCCGTTGGGACAAAACCGAAGTTGTCAATTAAAAATGCAAAATTATTGATCATGCATTCGATCATATCGTCTCGGCCACTTTCTTTTAAGCCTAGCATAGTAAAATAGCTGTCCCAGTAATATATTTCCCTAAATCTTCCACCAGGAACCACGTATTGGTGGGGTAGTGGAATTAGAGAACCTCCTGTTTCCTGCATTTCTGGCAACCTAATTAAGATATGCCATAACCTTTTAATATGCTCTTCAGTACTTTCGGTTTCGACTGGTTCAAAATCCGATTTCATTTCTTTTGCCACATTAAAGTTATCCGCTACAAACTTCTTGATATCAAAGCTTTCCTCACATTTTTGATGTGCATATTTTTCAAGGATCTCAGGCGCATCATACTTTGGGATACAATCAACAAAAGTTTTACAATCAGCAAATACTAATGCGTTTTGAACTTCTTCAAAAAGTGCTCCAAACAGATCTTCTGGAGAGGTGTAAGCTTTGCTGTATAGGTTTATTGGTGAAGCGATAATAGGCAAAATAATAATAGTTTAATTGTGGGCAAATTGACTAATACATGTTCGTTCTAATGAAGTAGCGCATACGGCTTACTTACCCACTTCGGAAAATTCTAGCTTTGGCAATTTTAAAGCATTTTCAATTAATTTTATTTCAAGTTTAAGAATTTCTGCTTCAGAAACTGCATCTATTTTATTGAAATCATCAGTTGGCTTGTGATAATCATCATGCCCGCCAGTATGAAAGAAAAGTACAGGGATGTTCTTGGCATAAAAAGAACCGTGATCCGAACCACCTTTACCGGCCCTATCTGTAAAGAATTTAACTTTTGCAGTAACATCCTTAAATATTTCGGGCCAGTTAGGACTGGTTCCATAGCCTCCAATGCCCACTCCACGCTGCGCGTTATAGCGCCCAATCATATCCATATTAATCATAAAATTGATTTTGGACAAAGGGAATGTAGGATTCTCCACAAAATGCTTTGAGCCTAATAATCCTAGCTCTTCAGCTCCAAAGCCAATAAAAAGGAAGTTATTGGACTCTTTACTTTCATTAGTAGAAAAATATTTAACAAGCTCTAATAAACCTGCCACCCCAGAAGCATTGTCATCGGCACCATTGTGGATTTTTCCTTCGGGGGCCTCGTCTTTTGAACTACCTTGATTACCCATACCCAAGTGATCAAAATGGGCTCCTATCACCACTGTATTCTCGGCTCCATTGTCCAAAAAACCGATCACATTATTGGTTTTTCTAAGACTATCGGGCACCACTACTCTTCTTACTTTGGCGGTAAATGGTTGGTAAAAACCATCCGTACCCATAGGCTGTAATTTGTATTTCTTGAACTGCTTGGCTACATATTTTGCAGCTTTGGTGTTTTCTTTACTACCGGTTCCCCGGCCTTTCATTTTGTCGGAAGCTAAATATTGAACCGTATTTTTAATACTTGGAGCCGTTGGTAGTACCTCCTGAGAATAGGTATATAGTGAAATTAGGCACAACGGGATTACTTGAAAAATCTTCATTCTTAATTTAATTTAAAAAAACATGTACCCAAAAAGGGCACCTACTAGGTTATTCAGATTGATTGAGTTGGAAATTGGATAGGGACTTTGAAGATAGGGGATTTCAAAAGTACACCACTTATAGCGTTTAAACCAAAATTTTCCTCTTAAAAGGCATTTTTAGGGTAAATTAATTAGTTTTTAATAGCTCTTGGTACACTGCATCCATCATGCTGGTTCTTATATTGAGGTCATAGAGGATACTGTTTTCTCGGGTTGGGTAAACTCGGTTGGAGAGGAAAACGAAATTTAATCCCCATGCGGGATCGGCCCAAGTCATGATTCCAGTATAGCCCGTGTGACCAAAGCTTGAAGGGCTAGCATATTTGGGGGCATTTCCCGTATAATGGAAAGAAGGTTTGTCAAAACCGATACCTCGGCGGTTTCCGACTTCTGGAAACTGATAACTCGTAAATTCGTTTAGTGCCTCTTCACTTAATAATTGCTGGCCTCCATAGTAACCCTTTTGTAAATACATTTGCCATACCTTCATTACATCATTGGCCGTGCCAAACAATCCAGCATGTCCGCTTACTCCACCCATCATCGCCGCCGCCTCGTCATGAACTTGACCGTGAAGCTGAGTCATCCTAAAAAAGGTATCATTTTCAGTAGGGACAATTTGGTCTAAGGTAAAAAATCTTTTTGGGTTGAATGTGAGGGTATTTGCACCTAGCTTATGGTAAAAGTTGGTTTTAAGATAATCCTCAAAATCTTGGCCCGTTAGTCGTTTCACGATTTGTGGATATAAAATAAATGAAAGGTCACTGTATACATAGTCAGTGGTTGGGTTAAGAGGGGAATCCTTTATTCCTTTAAACAAAATCTTGGAGTAATTTTTGTGAATAAATAGGCTGTCACCAACTATTGAAGTAGGGAATTCGGAGGATTTGTGGGTACTGAAGGTGGATTTTTTCCAAGTACCATCCTCATTTTTAGCTTCCTTCCAAAACACGATGAAGGCCTTCAGGCCAGCACTATGTGTCAAAATTTTTCGCCATTTCAAATCCGCTTTATTAGATTTGGCAAAATCCGGTAGGTAATCTTTCATGGTAGCATCCAAATTGAATTTTTTCTGATCCCACAAGCTCATCAAAGCCAAAGTGGAAGCCGTTATTTTGGTAACTGATGCTAAATCATATAGGTCTGTCTGCCTCACGGGAGTATTTCCGGCATAAGTATGCTGGCCATAAGCTTTGTTGAAAAAAACTTTACCGTCTTTGGCCAGCTGTACTACGCAGCCGGGCGTAGCCTTTTGAATGATCGCCAAATTTGCAATCGAATCGATTTTAGGAATAATGATATGTGAGTTTAATCCTACTTCTTCTGGTATGGTGTATTTCAGTCTTTTTAAGGATGGAGTGTCTATTCCGTTTCCATACTGGAACTGGTCGTTCACCGTAACGGGTAGTTTTCCCAGTGCGGGTATCGCTCCAAAAATTAGCTGTGCAGACAAATCTTCGGTAAAGGACGTGAGCTGGTACGCTAAAAGAAGTGATTTTGCCTTGCCGATTTGTTGTAAATTATTTAAAGAATAGGGGTTCCCAAAAACCGTAACTACCGCTTTCTGGGAGTCTATCAATTCAGATAGTACTGCATTCATTCCAGCAGTAAGACCATATTTGTTTCGGGGTGAAATACTAGGTAAATGGACTCCAATTAATACCAAATTGTAATTACTTATACGGTTCCTCAGTTCCTGGAGTTGTTCCTTAGAGGGGTTGGTTGACACCGTGAAATGGTCAACGGTGGTATAC
>CAXBLH010000232.1:0-8643 GCA_963976315.1 uncultured Dyadobacter sp. | reverse complement strand
GCGATAAATCAATACTTTATTAACACCAGCAGTTCGTGCAATTAAATTTACGCCAACCTTTTCTGTGCCATACTTCTCAATTACTTCACCTACGGCTCTTAATATCTTGCCTTTGGTGCGTTCACGATCACGTTGTTTTACTTTTTCGACTTTCATGTGGGTTATTCGTTTAGGTTAAATTTGATAGCCAAATGTAACCAGTATATAATTGAAACTTGTAATATTTATGTCACCAATATTGGATAAATGGTTGATTAATAAAAGTTATAGACATTAAAATTCGATTAAAATCAATCGATTATCCTGTATTAGCTCGTTTAAGTACAAATAGTTCAAAAAAACTTACCTTTACAAGTCACAATAACACACAATCAACTAACTTATAAACATTAAATACATAATAACAATTACAAAATTTAGTCAAATTAAACTATGTTACAAGTTAGAAATACAGACTTCTTATAAAAAATAGCAGCCGAACTAAGCATTTTAAGGTTACTTATAACTATTTACGATGTTAAAAAAGACTTAAAACTCTTTTTTTAACATCCACATTTAAATAACTTGCAGTTGGATCCAGAAACCCGAAAGTATCTTTAATAATAGAGTTTGTTTTTATTGAATGTTTGCCACTGTTATTGATCCAAAACGTGTACGAATCAACCCCTTTCTGTGAAAGTATACAATTGCCAAATATGACTTTTCGACACTTCTTAATACTATCCATTTCGAGCATGGGAATCCTGTATTCCTCCTGCCAGCATAAGACTGAAAACAGCTATCAAAAAAACAATAAAGTAAGCGAGACCATTCTGGATTTAGGAGCTTTACCAATCTCCACCCCATCACCAAAAAACAACCCCTCGACTCCTGAAAAAATAGCATTGGGAAGGCTTTTATTTTTCGATCCAATTCTTTCAGGCAATAAAGATGTTGCCTGTGCCACCTGCCATTTACCCGAATTTAATTTTGCTGAATTTATGGAGACCTCTATTGGTGTAAATGGGCTGGGTACTGGTAGCAAAAGACGCTTTCTGGAACCCAATGATATACCTTTTGTAAAAAGAAATTCACAAGCAGTTCTTAACACAGCCTTTAATGGTATTCAAAACAACGTACCATACGAGGCCGAGTCGGCTCCTATGTTCTGGGATAGCCGAGCAAAAGGGTTAGAAGCGCAGGCGGTCATGCCCATAAAAACCTTCGAAGAAATGATGGGCCATGCTTATACCGAAGAGAATATAATACCTGCAATCCTCAAAAGAGTGAAAAGCATACCCACCTATCAACAACTTTTTGAAAATGCTTTTGGAAAGGATGCCATCAATGAAAGCAACCTTGGGAAAGCAATTGCAAGTTATGAACGTACCCTAGTAGCCACCAATACAAGATTCGATCAGTACATGAGGGGGGATAGTAATGCCCTTTCGCTCAGTGAAAAGGATGGCATGAATCTATTTTTAAAAACAGGATGTGCAAAATGCCATTCAGGCCCTATGTTTTCCGATTACAAACAACATACCTTAGGTGTTCCAGATACGGGCAATCGAAACGAAACCGATACAGGTACTGACGGCCAGTACAAATTCAGAACACCTACTTTGAGAAATTTGCGCTATACTGCCCCTTATATGCATAGCGGCAAATTTGCTACTTTGGAGCAGGTTTTATTATTCTATGAAGATATTTCGGGCGGTAAAATCCTGAATCCAAATGTTAATCCAGCTCAAATGGATACCTTAGCAACCCACATGGATGTAAAATTCAAGGATATTTCGCGGATTCTTGAGTTTTTAAATTGTCTGAATGATGATAATTTTGATAAATCCGTTCCTAATGAGGTTCCAAGTGGATTACCTGTAAAAGGAAATGTTTATTAACGCCTAACCCATTGAAATGTTTGATTTTCTATTGTACCTAACCATTGGCATCATTGCGGGTGGAATCATTGTCTATTTATATTCCATCAATTTATTTACTGCAAAATTTGATCATGAACGAAAGAGCCTTACCTCCCAACTTTCCAATCTTGATCGGGAGTTTGCCACTTATAAAGCTACCACTACCGAACAATTAAGCTCAGCCAACCAACAACGAAATGCTAAAGAAATTGAAACGAACAATCTGCTAATCCAACTAACCGAGTTGCAGACACAATTATCTTCGGTACGTGATAACCTAGTTGTTTCCAATGCAAACTTACAGGCTACAAAATCTACGGTTTTTGATAAAATGGAAGAAATAGAAATTCTTTCAAAAGACAAACGAGAACTGGATCAAAAAGTACAGGTCCTAAACCAAAACCTGGCTAGGGCTCAGGCGACAATTGCCACACAAACAGAGAAACTTAGTACTCAAAAAGATGATATTTCCAAAATGAATGAAAAATTCAATTTGGAATTTGAAAATATTGCCAACAGATTATTAGAGTCAAAATCAGAACGTTTTACAGAATTGAACCGAAACAACCTTCGTACTATACTGGAACCACTTGATAAAAACTTAACTGAGTTTAGATCAAAAGTGGAGGAGGTTTATGACAAAGAATCAAAAGAAAGGTTCTCCTTAGGCGAAAAAGTTAAAGAATTAACTGCCTTGAATCAAGTAATTGGAGAAGAGGCTCGAAGACTGACGAATGCCCTGAAAGGAGAATCCAAAACGCAGGGACGCTGGGGGGAAATGATTCTCGAAAACATTTTAGAGAAGTCGGGATTGGTAAAAGGAAGAGAATATTTTATGGAGTATGAACTTCATGACCAATCGGGTAACCATTTAAGATCCGATTTGGAATCCAAAAAAATGCGCCCGGATGCAGTTATTAAATACCCAGATAATAGAAGTGTCATTATTGATTCCAAGGTTTCTCTGAATGCCTTTCTTAGATTGCTAAATACAAATGAAGCTAACCAGCAAAAGATTGAACTGCAAAGTCATGTCGCTGCTATCAAAAAACATATTATAGACCTCAGCAACAAAGGTTACGACGATTATGACCGTGCTCTCGACTTTGTAATGCTTTTCATCCCTAGCGAGCCAGCCTATATGGCTGCGTTGCAAGGAGACCCAGATTTATGGAGTTTTGCATACGACAAGAGGATTTTATTATTGAGTCCTACCAATCT
Organism: uncultured Dyadobacter sp.; assembly: GCA_963976315.1. Classification (GTDB taxonomy): domain Bacteria; phylum Bacteroidota; class Bacteroidia; order Cytophagales; family Spirosomataceae; genus Dyadobacter. The sequence continues at coordinate 5,521 of CAXBLH010000232.1, read as the reverse complement.
GATTACTTCCTTAAAATTAATAGTGGACTTATGGAAGCGAGAAAATCAAAATCAAAATGCTCAAGAAATTGCGGAGCGGGGTGCTAAGCTTTATGATAAATTTTGTTCCTTCCTGAATAATATGCAAGATATTGGTTTACAGCTCGATAAAGCACAAAGCAAATACCAGGATGCTTTTAAACAGCTATCATCTGGGAATGATAATTTGGTTTTACAAACTACTAAACTCAAAAGTCTTGGTCTAAAAACAAAAAAAGCGATACCAGAACATATAGAAAACCAAGCGACCAACCTAGAATAGCCATTAAAAGCCTGTTTAAAAACGTGAAACTGGTCCTTGTGTTAGTGAGCGATTTTGCGGGTGGATATTTCGTCTCAAAATTCAAACTTCAAAAGGACTCCCTCGTTCAGATATATGTTTACAAAGGAGCGGTTTTTCACTTTGAAAAAAGTGATTCTAACATTTTTCAGGGCGCCATCGTAATTTATGGGGTGTGTACAAGCCAAACGAATATGCGTACGAAATTCTACCCAAAAGGAATTCTGCGGTAAGCACCGCCCTATTCGATAATCTTATTGTCCATCTTATGGCAGCAGACAAAACATTAAGGCCGAAGGATTGCCAACGGAACAAGCCGAAAGTATAGACGACATCATTCGATCATGGATTTGGCAGAAAGCATAATTGTGGCTGGCCCCTTACCGAATAATGTCGCATCTTATACAATACTAGTAAAACCGTAAACCCTTTCTGGCAGCTCTCACCATTTGAAATCCCCTTAGAGCTTAATTCGTAACTCCAAGTACTTGCAAAACACTTGGAGTTACGATTCACTTATTCCTTCACAAACTTCTTAGAGGTACTGTTTCCATCCTTGTAAATCAGATTTAAGATATAGGAATCTGATTTCAACTGAGAAATATCAATTTCTGGATCAACCACCTGATCATTTAAAAATACCCTATTTCCATTAAGATTATAAAGCTCTACTTTGTCTATATTGGGCCAATTTTCATCAGAAACGAAAATTCTTTCCCGAACTGGATTTGGGTAGAGGGTGAATCCGCTATCAAACCCTACTTTGACATTTATTGTACGGCTGTAACCATACGTTTGGTCTAAATCCACCATTTTTAATCGATAAAAATTCTGACCAGCGCTTGGCCGGGTATCTTCAAAGTGATAATAGTTGCTTACACCGGCAAATGAATTTGTTGCCACAACCCCTAATTTAGTCCAAGTTTTAGCATCACCACTTCTTTCGATCTCAAAACGATCACTATTTATTTCTTCGGTGGTCTCCCAGTTTAGTATTACACTTCGTTCACTCGTTTTACCAGAAAAGTCCGCAAGTTTCACGGGCAAAGGTGCTTGAACATTGATACTAGTTGAAATTGTACGGGTGGTACACCCACTTCTCTTAATAGTCGCAACATAATTGTAAACACCATCCTGTGAGGGCGCATTGAAATTCAGACTATTACCACCGTCTTGATTCACACTTTGCCCACTCCAGCTTACTATCATACGATCGCATTCAGCACCGGTACAATTTACATTTAAAGTTACCCCCTGCGAAGGACGCACTAAGGGTTGTTGGTTTTGAAGGTTAAGCGAAAAATCACAAGGCAAATAGTCATTATTTTCCCAGAGATTCTCCCAATATCCATCGTCCGTCATTTTTATAAAAGTTGGTTTATTATCAGTAATAGACCAATTCTGACCAGATTTGCTCCAATCAGGAAATAAATATTCACTCCCAAATACTTTTGGATACAGATTTTGTTCAATTGGAGCAACCGGGGTGGGTGGCGTAAAAGCATTAGTAATATATTTTTCCCTGTTGTTTGCAATTGCTTTTGCAAGTTGTTGTATTTCATTATCATGAAAATGCATAGCAATGTGAATATAATTGGCACCATGTTTAAAGGCTCTGTCAAACCATTCATCTGCCAAATTCTGATCTATTCCACCACCCGGCGTAACTTGCCCCAAATCTACAGGATCAAATTCTATTCCAGCCACCTTATTAGGCTGGGTACCTTTTGCAGCGTCCACTCCAGCTATTTTCCTCCATAAGTCATAAATATTATTTCCATCGGAAGTGTAAACACCATCTGCCAAGTCCATCGCCAAAGGGATGGTACTATTATGTAAAAATCGGATATTGCCTTGCTGAGAGCCAAAATCTGAAATAAAGTATATCACATTTATACCAGAATTTACACTTTTTACTGCTTCGTAAAACTGTTTGAATTGCATAAGTAGTCCCCATCCTGCAAACCGATGCAGCTCCTTACCTTCTGTTGTGTTCCAGTAACCTCCATTTGGTGGGTAAACTGGCTTGTCTACGTCATTAGAATCAATTAACGGCTGCGCAACGGCCTGTGGAATAACTGGCTCTTTCCCAACAAACGAGGTTGCTCCTGGAAATCGCATTTTAAAATATTGATCAAGCCATGATCTTCTAGAACTTTTATCGTAAAACCCCCACTCGGTATATCCATTGTCCTCATATATAGGAGAAATATATTCCTCGGAAGTACTATTTCCCATCGCAACGTAAAGTATTTTGGGATAATATGTGGTTAATTGCGATAAAGCATGCTTCACAAAATTATAATATCGGGCTTTGGCACTTTCCGAATACATCGACGGATACGTATAAGTGATTTGATTCTGTAAAATCGTCCCATTATACGTTTTTGCCAGCTCCTCTGGATCTGAAAAATAAGAATCATTAAGCCCACCCCCTCTTTGATAAGGAAAATGCAATGCCACCTTCATATTCGGTGCTAATTCAGTTATTGCTTTAACAGCGGCTTTTAATTTTTCACCACTATACACCCCTAAACTGGATTCATACTGCTCCCATTGAACATGTAAACGGATACAAGTGGGAGTAGCATCCTTATCACCATATTTTAGTCCAATAAATTTTTTAATATAAGACCACTGTTGTGGATTGATACCATTTTCTGCATTTTTGTCCAAACCATAGCCAGTGGTGTTTAAAACTATCTCCCTTTGACCGTATGTAAAATTAAAACATACCAAGAAAAAAAATAACAAACACAACCTTTTGCAACGGACAATATTTTCAATGTACCCTACCTTCATTTCTGCCATAGCTCTATTGTACAAATTGTTTAACTTAACCTTAACACTGTTATGAATAAATGGAAACTAAATTGTAGTAGGATGGTATAAAATAAAATCAATTTATTCCTTATTTTTTGTAGTACTTATTCTTCTTATATGCAAATATAGCTATATTACTATTACACAATTAGTAATAATCATTTTTTTTTGAAAAAAATTTATTTGACAAGAGGTAATGGTAATCAATGATATTAAAAACAAAAAAAAAGGTGCACGTATAAAACGGCACCCTTAGTTTTAGAAATTGCTCTCTTAGTGTTTGAAAAAAATTAGGCAACCCTAATCTTTTTTACTTCCATTCACTATAAATGTTTTGAGTAATTGGAATCTGTATTAACTTCAAAAAATAGCCAGTACTACCTAAAAAAGGCGCTAATACCCAATATTACCATGATATCTTTGGCTTATGGCCACCTGATTATTTCACAAAAAAGTATCATTTTTAGTGCCTATGTGGTAGTTTACAATAGCAGAAATGGACTCACAATTTCATTTACCTCAAAAAACTACTAAACCAATTTTTTATATTTTATACGAGTTGGAGTGGCTTCATTCCCAAGTCGTTTCTTTCTATTTTCCTCATAATCCGAAAAATTACCTTCAAACCAATATACTTGAGAATTACCTTCAAAAGCCAAAATGTGGGTAGCCACACGATCCAAAAACCACCTGTCGTGGGATATTATCACGGCACATCCACCAAAATTTTCAAGCCCTTCTTCCAATGCTCTCAACGTATTGACATCCAAATCATTGGTAGGCTCATCGAGCAATAGTAAATTACCACCTTCTTTCAATGTCATAGCCAAATGGACACGATTGCGTTCTCCACCCGACAATAACCCCACTTTCTTTTCTTGGTCACCACCCGAGAAATTAAACCGGCTTACATAAGCACGTGCATTGGTTTGTTTACCACCTAGCATGATCCAGTCATTCCCATCCGCAACGTTTTGGTATACACTTTTATCCGCATCAAGGTTATCATGCTCCTGATCCACGTAAGCTAGCTTTACCGTTTCTCCTACTTCGAAATGACCGCCCACCGGCTTGAGCTGGCCGGTTATTAACTTAAATAAAGTTGTTTTTCCTGCGCCATTGGGCCCAATGATTCCCACAATACCCGCTGGTGGCAATGCAAAGCTCAAATTTTCATAGAGCAATCGGTCGCCAAATGCCATAGACACATTATGAGCTTCAATTACTTTGCTACCTAGACGAGGCCCCGCTGGAATAAATATTTCCAGTTTGTCTTCTTTCTGTTTGGTATCTTCGCCTAATAATTTTTCATAAGCACCCAAACGCGCTTTGGACTTTGCCTGACGAGCTTTTGGAGCCAGTCGCACCCATTCCAGCTCTCTTTGCAGGGTCTTCTGACGTTTAGACTCTGTCTTTTCCTCCTTCTGCAATCTTTCTTGTTTCTGTTCTAGCCAAGAAGAATAATTACCTTTCCATGGAATGCCTTCGCCACGATCTAGTTCAAGAATCCAGCCAGCTACATTGTCCAAGAAATACCTATCATGCGTTACCGCTATAACAGTACCTTTGTACTGACGCAAATGCTCCTCAAGCCACAGCACCGACTCAGCATCCAAATGGTTGGTAGGTTCATCCAGCAGTAATACATCAGGCTGGCTCAAAAGTAATCTACATAAGGCGACCCTTCTCTTTTCGCCTCCAGACAATGTAGAAATAATTGTATCCGAAGCTGGACATCTAAGTGCGTCCATAGCAATTTCGAGACGGTTATCCAGATTCCAGGCATCATAAGCATCTAGCTTTTCTTGCACGTTCCCTTGTCTTTCCAACAATTTATCGAAATCAGCATCTTCGGCACCAAACGCTTCATTGATTTCGTCGAACTCTTTGAGTAGATCTACAATTTCCTGAACTCCTTCTTCTACAACTTCTTTAACCGTCTTATCCGCTTGCAACTTTGGCTCCTGTTCGAGCATTCCAACAGAATAGCCAGGCGAAAAAACAACATCACCTTGAATATCTTTATCAATACCAGCAATGATGCGTAATAAAGTAGATTTACCAGATCCGTTGAGACCAAGAACACCGATTTTAGCTCCGTAAAAAAATGATAAATAAATATTTTTGATAATATGCTTATTAGGGGGAATTACCTTACTAACCCCAGACATTGAGAAAATAATGGTTTCGTTACTCATTTTTTAGTTAATTTGTGCGTAACAAATATCGTTATATATTCCCTATACTTAGCAGATAAAATATAAAGAATGGAAAATGCCACATTGAATGACGAATACGGCTATGTCAAAGACAGCAAAGTATTTTTAAAAGGGTATCTGGAATTTCCAGACAGGCAAATTGGAGAAGTTAAGAGAACCG
>CAXBLH010000231.1:0-8660 GCA_963976315.1 uncultured Dyadobacter sp. | reverse complement strand
CACCCCTTGGTCTTTATGTCCCCATAAATAAGCAATCCAAAAGTGCGAAAATGCACGTATAAAGTAGGCCTCCCCTAGGGCGCGTTTTTTCAAAGATTCTGTAATATTGGTCGATCCGTCAAGGCCTTCTATTACCTGATTGGCTTTGTTCATCATCCAGTACAAATCATTCCAACCTTCAGACATATAGCCTTCATTTCCAGTAGGAATAAAATTTTTGATATTTTCAGCATCCGCTGGAACGACCTACTATCAAATCGTCACTGGCGTTTTGTACCCAGAACAAATTCCGTCCCCAGGTAGACTCATAGCGCAAGGGTACATACATACCAGCTAATGCCTTAATAACGTCGTCGTCACTGTTCCAAAAATAGGCAGTCGTTGGTTGGCCATTGGGCTTAGTATCAACCCAGTCTTCATTACAGGCACTCATCGAAAGTAAAAGTACCAATACGGTTAACGCAGTATATTTTATATTTAATTTCATGTCTCGTTTCTTTTAGAATTTAACTTTCAAACCAGCAGAATATACTCGGGATACCGGAAACTGTCCACCATCCATTCCAATACCTCGGGATCCATACCGGAGTACTTCGTAAAAGTTAAGAGATTATCTCCACTTAAATAGATACGCATATCCGCACGTTTCAAAAGTTTTGGGAACGTATAGCCAATTATTAAACTTTTAATTCGAACATAATTTCCATTTTCCAGATACCAATCCGAAGCTGTTTGGAAGTTTTTGTTGGGATCATTTGCCGAAATACGTGGGATATCAGAACCTGTGTTGGTAGGCGACCAGGCGTCCAATATTTTATCCCAACGGTTATAACCTTGTTCGGAGGCATTTAAAGTCGACTCCTTAAATACATTATACAATTTAACCCCGCCTACTCCTTGGATAAACATACTAAAATCAAAGGCACGGTATTTCAGGTTAGTAGTAAAGCCGTAAGTTAGTTTAGGGAAGGCATTGCCCATATAGAGACGGTCACTATCATCAATTTTACCGTCACCATTTTGGTCAACAAATTTCAAATCTCCAGCTTTTGCATTCGGTTGTACTTTGTTCCCATTTACAGCATAACTATTAACCTCCTCGTCCGTCTGGAAAATACCCGCATTTTGGATTAGCCAATAGGAATAATAAGGCTGTCCAACAGTGGAGCGATATGGGTTAATGGTTCCTCTCCAAGCATCTCCATGAGTCCAAACACTATTAGGATCTTCATCAATTTTTTGAACCCGGTTTTTCAAAGTTGCCATATTCCCGCTGATTTCATATCCAAGTTCCCCTATCTGGTCTCTCCATGTCACCATGGCTTCAAAACCCTTGTTACTAATCTCTCCTTGGTTGATATAAGGTGCATCATAGCCATAGGTTTTTGTCCATTCCGTATCCTGGCGTTTGATAAGATTATAGGTTAGTTTGTCAAAGTAATCCGCAGAAATGGTTAATTTTTCGTTCAAAATAGATACATCTAAACCAATATCCGTCTGCTGTGAGGTTTCCCATGACAGTTTAGGATTGTTTCGACTAGACACATAGAGTGCATTAGATTGCGGAGCACCGTCGCCCACTTGATGGGTAGAGTTAGAGCTTAGTGTTGGGTAACCATAATACCTTCCCACCGATCCGATATTACCAATTCGTCCCCAGCTTGCACGAACCTTTAATAGGTCAAGCCCTTTAACATTAAAGAATGGCTCAGAGCTAATTTTCCATGCTGCGGTAGCTGCTGGAAAGCCTTTTCCGCGGTATCCTACTGCCAAACGGCCTGCTATGTCATAACGGTAACTACCCGTAACGAAATAACGGTCTGCCCAGCTGTATGAAACTCTGCTGACATACGACAAATTTCTATCCTTCCAGTCATAATCTCCGGGACGATCCGAAGTAAATGTTTGAGCATTAATAAAATACTGAGCCCATCCATCTTCATCTGCAAAGTCACGCGCTGAAATATTAAATCCCTTAGCAGCATTTTCTTGGGAAGTGGTTGACAATAATGCCCCTATATTATGTTTCCCAAATACTCTGGCATAGTTCATCGTATTTTCCCAAATCCAGTTATAGGAACGGTCGGTGCTATATCCCAGGCTATTTTGATTATTGGGTTTCCCAGGCTCCGTTCTTTTTACATTAAAATTCTTATATAAAGAACTTTTCTGACGATAGGAGAAACGAGTTAAAAAGGATAATCCAGGAATAATATCTGTATAAGAAAACTCAGAAACCGATAAAAGATCATTCCCTTTATTAAAAGGGCGGTTTCTTAACAAGGTTCCTACCGGGTTAATAGCATCTCCATGAATACCCAAATAAGGAGAATCGCGCGGCCCTACCCCACCAAAACTACCGTCTTCATAATAGGGCGTGGCAGAACGAGGCATATATATAGCAGACAAAATGGTTCCACTATAACCGCTGGAAGTCTCGGTTCCACGGCTATCGCTGTTGTTCCAAAATAACTCCTGACGAAATTTAAACTTATCGGTAAATTTATATACGGAATTGAAACGTAAAGACATATTCTGGCTATACGTGTTCAAAAGTGTCCCCTCATTTTTCTCGTATCTTCCTTGGAATAAAGTAGAGAATTTATCGGAACCCGCATTGATACTAATATTATGACGTTGAACAATACCAGTTCTAAAAATTTCATTGATCCAGTTGGTACGTGTTACTTGCGCATAAGGGTTTTTGCTAGCATCCCATCCATCTAACGGGCTAAGCCCTGCATTCGTAAATGCCAAATTGGACACCTTGGCTTCGTCGGCAGCGTTCAAGGAAGTTGGCAACTTCCAGGCCGTTTTAGCTCCCATAAAGCCTGAATACTCAATACTTGGCTTCCCTAATGCCGCTTGGCGAGTGGTAATCAATATTACCCCAGCAGAACCAGAAAAGGCTCCATAAATAGCGGCAGAAGCAGCATCTTTCAAAATAGTAATCGATTCCACGTCGGCAGGATTATAAGGTGCATTGGGTACCCCATCCACGACATACAATACGCTTTCCGACCCACGAGAACCCGTACCACGAATGGTAATATTGGGTGTTTGGTCTGGGTGGCCACCATTACTTACAGCAGTAACTCCAGGTACTTTCCCTTGTATCATATTACCTACGTCCAGTACTGGTCTGTTTTTAATTTGGGCCATATCTGGAACCGTAGAGACAGCAGCAGACAAATCACTTTTTTTAGCCGTACCGTATCCAATCACTACAATTTCAGAAAGTGATTTGGTATCCGTTTCCAAAACAATGTTAAAGACTGATTTATTCCCTACGGGTATCTCCTGAGCTTTGTAACCTACAAAACTAAAAATAAGAGAAGCCTCCACATTTGGCACCTGTATTTCAAAGTTCCCATCGGTGTCGGTCGTGGTACCTGTTTGAGTACCTTTTACAACCACACTTACACCTGGCAACATTTCATTATTTTCAGCAGACTTCACATTTCCTTTAACGGTAATATCCTGGGGCAAAATCAAGGTATGCAGTTTTTGCTCAATTTCTGGAAATACCGTTTCTGCGGAAGTGGATTTAGGACTCAGTACAATTTGATTATTGATAACACGATAACCAATTCCGCGCGGCACCAACATCATATTGAGCACCTTGGATAGCTTTTGATTTTTTACATGTAGATCAATTTTTGCATCCAAAGGCACTCGTGTACTATATACAAACTTTACATTGGTTTCCTTATTGATAACCGCAAGTGCCTGTTTTATAGACAAGTTATTAATCTCTAGACTTATATCCTTGGCTAGTATTGACTGAGCAGAAGTCTCCCTGGCATAGGACATACTCCCAAGCAGCGCTACTAACACACATTGAAATAATCCGATGCGCATAATTTTAAGCCAGTTGATTGGCTTGTTAAGTACTAATTTTTCCATAATTTTGAAACTCTAATTAAGTTAAACTGAACTAATTGGAATATTTCTCTTGACCCGTGGTGGTACACATTCAGGTTTTGAGAAATGAACTTAAGGTGGGTTGGCGGTGGTGGTACACTTCCAGCCCACATCTTATATTAAGGGGAATGAATTTTTTGCATGCTGGTAAAAGGGTTTATAATTCATAAAACAGTTGTAAAAGCTTAGTCACAAGACGGACCATCTAACAATATCGTTTGATCCGACAACGTATAATTCGCACCCAAACTGGTGCAGAGCATATCCAAAATCGTCAAAAGTGGTTGCTGCTCAAAGTCCGCAGTCATGCCACAGTTGGCCAGTTTTTTATTTAAAAAATGAATCTTTACATTGAATCGAGTTTCCAGTTTCGATACTACCTCCTTTAAGGAAGTATTATCAAATACAATGTCTATCGGTTCATAAATTTCTTTCTTAACATGGGCCGATTTTTTCAAATAGGTAATCCGATCTGATCTAGGGTCGTAAAGTGCTTGTTCACTTGGATTCAACAATACCTCTGACTGAACATGAGTCATTTTTTTAGAACTCACCTCCACTACACCGGTAACAACAGAAACCTCGAAAATATCAGCATTCGCCTTTGCTTTCACATTAAAACTAGTACCCAGAACTTTCACCTGAAGGTTTCCAGAATGTATAAAAAACGGTTTATGCTTATCAGGTGTTACCTCAAAAAAACCTTCCCCTGAAAAAGACACTTCCCGTTTTGAGTCCAAAAATTCCTTAGGATAGGAAATACTGGCATCATGATGTAACCAAACTTTAGAACCATCCGGCAAATCATGTTGTATAACTTGTGCATTGGCATTAGTAAAAACTACATTTAACGAATCCGCTTCCGTATCCACAAGAGCTACTGTATCTGGAATCTTCAGGGTAACCTTATTAGTATACGTCAAGTAAAAGGTAAGCAGCAGCAAAACACTTGCAGCAGCCAATAATGTAGTCCATCGTGATAATTTAAAAGGTTGACTTTTTGATTCACCTAATCGTAAGGTTTGAGAGATGTAGGCAAATGTTTCTCTTTTAAGTCGACGACGTTCGTTGTCTGGTATTGAATCCAAATAGTTAGGAATACCTTTTATGTTAGCATACCACTCCTCTACCAATTCCTTTTCAGAATTGCTACACTGGTTGTCTAAATACTTTATCAACAATTGAGGATCAATATATGGCTTTTGCATTAAGAATATATCCGTTTTAGCGTTGTTGCCCTTATAGTTGCTTCAAAACGAATACACCCTTAGTGGAATACCAAAAAAAAATGAATAATTTCAAATTGCTCCTTAAAAACTACCTCATACTATCAGTTCCAAAACGAAAACAAAGCTATAAAATAGGGCAAGTGATCCCGTAGATAACGTTTCAACATCTGAATGGCTTTTGAAATATGTTGTTCAACCGTTTTTTCGGAAATTGATAATTGGGAGGCAATTTGACGGTACGTAAAACCTTGCCGGCTTAGTAAAAAAACTTGTCTGCATTTGGGAGGTAGCAATTCTAAGCCTTTTTCATATCTAATTTGTAAGTCGTTGGTAAGGGCCGGTTGGTCAGGCAACAAACTACTCACGTCCTCATGAGTTAACCCCCATTGGTTGTAATGACGCTGACGAGTAAATTCCTTGCGATAGTGGCCAAGTATTATATTTTTCAACATTCCAAACAAATAAGGTCTGCACGACGAGATGGTAGTTTCGTGACGTTGCTGCCAGAAATTCACAAAAAGCTCTTGTATTATTTCCTGAGTAATATACTCATCGTCAATTTTACCGTATGCAAAATTGTACAATACTTTGAAGTAACGTTCATAGAGCTCCTCAAAAGCATCTTGATTGTCATCACTTACAATTAAATGCAGGATTTCTTCATCAGAATAAGTTATATACAATTGATTCATTGGAGGTTGTAATACGTTATTTCTCAACACCCAAAATTGGCAATATAAATTTACAGTACCATTTGAATGCGTTTATATTTAATTTATTAAAATAAGTCAATAAATAACAATAATTTAACATAATAGTGACATTAATATCATAAAACGGCTATTATAAAAATGTAGTGCCTCCTGGAATTTATCCCTAGCGAATTTGATTAACCCCTTAAGCCTGCAGTAATCAGCCACTAAGCATCAATAAGAAAATAATTTTCCGAAGAAAAACATCTCTTAGCATCTCGGACTCCATCACCTACGAAGTAGCTTATTCAATAAAAAACCGGCAGACTCACATCCACCGGCTTTTTCGAATAATTCTAAATTTCTGATTACTAATCGCAGTTCCCCTCAGACGTACAAGATGCACCTTCGGCCATTGGAGCAATTGTCACTTTGGAATTATTTTGCCATTCTGAGAAAGACTTTTCCAATGCACCCAAAAAAGTTTCTGGTTGCTGTGCTCCAGAGACTGCATACTTACGATCCAAAACAAAAAACGGAACGCCCTTTACTCCTACCTGCTGCGCCTGCATGATATCGGAATTAACGGCATCTGCAAATTCCTGCGATCGTAATACTTGCTCAACTTCTTGTGAATCCAAACCGATAATTTCGCCCAAACTAATAAGTGTGGGGATATCGGCCGTGTTCTTTCCATCCGTAAAATAAGCCTTAAAAAGCTGCTCTTCTGCCTCATCACCTTTCCCTTTAGTTTTGGCAAATTGAACAAATCGATGTGCATCAAATGAATTCGCAACCACCGCTTTATCCATATTATATTCCAAACCTACTTCACTCGCAACGCCCGAGACATATTCACTGGCCTCAGCTGCATATTCCGGCGACCAGCCTTTTACTTCGGCCAAATAAGTATTAACACTTTTCCCAGGATCCGTTTTCATATTGGGGTTGAGCTGAAAACTTTTCCATTCCACTTCTATCAAGTCCTTGTTTTCAAAGCTTGACAAGGCACTTTCAAATTTTCGTTTTCCTATATAACAAAATGGACACATTACGTCGCTCCAAATTTCTACTTTCATTTTATTCATAACTTCCCTATTTGGGTTATTTAAAAGAATTAATCGATACTATCTGACTTTATCATGACTTTTTTAGTATTGTTATAGGCTTTCGGCCATCAAATTCTACATGTGGCTGATGATCGAGCAGATAACTAATTTCTGTTTTTTTATAAAAAGCCCGCACAAAAGCCAGTCGTGATATGGTTAACTATTAAAATCAAATAGTAACAAAAAGTTCCTCCTTGGCCCTTCTAACCTTCTTGGCTTCGGCCAGGTGGTCTTTTTCAGTATCTCTGTATCCCAGTGCCAATAGTACCACACTTTTCAGGCCTTTGGCTTTCAAACCTAATACTTCATCCAACTTATCGCTATTAAAACCTTCCATAGGTGTTGCGTCAATGCCCTGTTCCGCTGCGGCTGCCATCCCTATGCCCAGTGCGATGTAAGCCTGACGGGCGGACCAGTCAAAATTCACCTCCTCACTTCTAGCCAAAATCCCTCCTAAAGCATTTTGAAATGGGGCTAAAGAGTCGATGGATATACTCCTTGTTTCGGCAATAAGTTGAATATAATTAGCAATGCTTTCAGCTGTGACAGATTCCCAAGCCGCAAATACCAACAAATGAGAAGATTGCTTTATCTGCGGTTGCATGGCAGCATTATTAAAAATATTTTCCTTAATGCCGGGATTGTCAATCACCAAAACGGTATAAGGTTGTAAGCCCATGGAAGAGGGGGAAAGCTGAATAGCTTCCAAAATGGCATCCAGTTTTTCGGTGGGAATTACATTTCCATTCATTTGCTTTACAGCATATCGCCAGTTAAGGCTATCGATCAAGTTATTCATTATTGCAGATTTAAATTGTACATTTGCAAACTTAATGAAATAGACTATACTAATGTAAGTACTATACCAAATGATAGCACTTACGTTTGGGATAGTAAACCGTTGATAAACCGACAATGTAATGAAAGAAGAAAAAAATTTCAGTACCTGTACCAAACACATGTTACCCGTTCACGATACCCTGGCAGTGCTTAGCGGAAAATGGAAATTACCTATAATTGTGGCATTACTGTTTGGTAACAAACGTTTTTCTCAAATAGGACGGGAAATTCCAAACATTACTGACAAGATGCTGTCCAAGGAGCTGCGTGACCTAGAAATGAATGAACTCGTAAAAAGAACGGTCTATGACGCTATACCAGTGGTGGTAGAATATACACTTACCGACTATGGACAGACGCTGCAACCAGTGATTGAGGTATTGAGAAAATGGGGGGAAAGCCACCGCGACAGGATTATGCGTGGTGAAAAAGCGGAATTAAGCACTTCTCAGAACTAGTTCATACATTCTGGGCATGATATTCTACATTAGATAGCAATTAATTGGATAAAAAAAATAAAATAGGCCTAAAAACCTAGGTGGCACAATAATGGAAAAGGACAAAGCATATTATTTATGTTTTACCCTTAATTTCTTAATTATGTTACGTTGGACAATCATATTTTTAGTAGTTGCAATTATAGCCGGAATACTTGGATTTGGTGGAATAGCAGCAGGAGCTGCGGGAATTGCAAAAATCTTATTCTTTGTATTTTTAGTACTTTTCGTATTGAGCTTAATAAGCCGTGGTATCGGTCGATCCTGACGATGATGAAGTATTATATAAAACTAAAAAAAGCGGACAATTACTTGAGGGCACTGAAAAAGTCCTAATGATGGTGGGTTAGAAAAAAGGGTCAGAAAATT
>CAXBLH010000230.1:0-8663 GCA_963976315.1 uncultured Dyadobacter sp. | reverse complement strand
TTCGTAAAATCCCCGTTGGTATTAAATACCATATCCACTAAGTTGGCTGTATTTTGAAGTTGTACCGTATAGTTATTAATACTAGAATTAATTTGAAAAGATAATTGTTGATTCTGGGTGGCTATTACCTCATTATTCTGATTGTATAAGGTAAATACTACGGTTGCACGATAGGTACCATTCGCTACTATCAAATGATTTCCTCCCGCTATTATGAGATCAAATTTATGTTCGGTACCGTTATGTGGGGTAAATCCAGCACCAGAATTACTAATAATGGGTACATCGGAAGTGGTCAGAGTTACGGGATTGTTGGTTACGCCTATTTGTGCTGCCGTAGGAGTACCGTTACTTACCCGGTTAAAACGCAAAGCGAAATGAGCAGCTGGGACAGAATTGCTACCATTCACAAAATCCCCCTGGGCCCGAATTTTTACGCTCCATCCAAAACAGGCAGCAGTATTAGGTGCATATTGCAAACTCACCGCATCGGTTATGGTCGCACCGGCCATTTGCGAATTATAATCTGAAAAAGTGTATTGATTAGAGGAATATGAGTTCAAAGTAACCCCATTACAACTATTACTAAAATTGACTGTGAATGATAAAATTACATTACTATTAGTGGCCACTATATTTCCATCATTCGCTACTAGTGTAAGCGTTGCGGTAGTACTAAAACTCCCAGTTCCAACCATCAGATGTTCTCCCCCTGTAACAATCATATTCAGTTTGTGAACAAAATAATAATGGGGAGGTGACTGCAAAGGCGTTGTCGTAGCAATTAAGGCTGCTGGGGTTATTTTACTGAGTGTTTGATTCCCTGTCCCGCTCACCCCTGATGGGCCGCCATCAATCGAATTAAACCCAATGGCTACGTATTCAGCCGGAATGGTAGCCGTTCCATTACTGAAATCACCATTGGCTTTTATTTTTAAAGTCCAGCCTGCTGGTAAGTCCAGTCCACTGCGGGGAAATTTTTCATATTGCACAAAAATATAGTTGTTTGTCGTACAGCCAGAAGTTATATTGGAATAAGTATTAAAGGCACAATCGGTGCCCTTATAATAGTCTAATGACTGGCCATATACCATAGATTTAGTACCTAACAATCCTCCAATTATTAAGATCGATACTAAATATTGATGTACTACCAAGTGCTTCAATTCCATAATTTCAATGAATAAACTCTAATTCTACCAGCTTAAACTCGTCTTTGTTACCATAATTGATGATAGCGGTAGCTATATAATCTCCCTGTAAAAGCGTAGACGGTAATTCCTGTCTCACAATCCTAGTATCTCCGGGTAATGAAAATAGGTCTCGATCTGGCAACTTGGATTTCTTGCCTGTCTTTGTATTTAAAAGCTCCCATTTTATGGTACCCTCCAGCCAAATCTTACCTGTATTTTGGATAGTTAGTTCAAGAAACCCATTGTCTTTTGTTTCGTTATTGTTTGAAATAATATCCGTAAAATTCAGTACTTCCACATCTCGGACTTCCGAGTCAGAAAAAGAATGATAAATTTTCACTCCCATTCTTACACTCACCTTAATCAATGCCCCATTTACAGATTGAGCATCGGAGGGGTTAATCTGCGTTAAAAATAATAAGGCAGTATGCACCGGCACGCCCACATCAGTATCACTAGGCACGGTTAATCCTATTTCAAGTTCTCGTTTCTCGTTTGGCTCCAAGGTAAAATACGAGCCTGGTAGCACTTTTACCCAAGAGGTAGCTGAGGTTTTCAAACTCCCTGCCGGCAAAGTCTGATTATTACCCAGTGAGTCATATTTCCAGTCATTCATGGAAACTACCACTTCCAGCGCCTTGCTGCTTGGATTGCTAACAGTAATTTTTTGAGTAGCAGTAGCACCTGGATCGAGTCTGTAGTAAATTTTACCTGGACTTACCGTCATTCCCGCTTGTGCAAGGGCTACGGAACTTATGAAAGATACCAAACCACCAGAGATTACTATTATAACCACCCAAAGTGGTAATTTTAATTTTAGGGAGGCAACCTTTTTAGGAAAGGATAAAAATACTAAACCAAAAGCCCATGAGTCCAGTTTGAAACGATTCCACTCCGTTATCATATTACTGTATAAATTCAAAAGACTAGTTCCCATCTCCGTAATCAGAAACCAATACAATTTTGCATCAAAGGACATAAACTGTGATTAAACGTATTCTAAAAATAAAAACAGGGACCTAAAAAATACGCTATAAACTGCACCTAAAATTTTAGTAGTACTATTTCTACACATAGATTCTCCACTAGCAATAATTGCATGTTAGCTGATCTTCGAAATAATCCAGTGGTGGTATTTATTAACCCAGTTTTTGGGAGCTATGATAAGCACCCAGAACAAATTTATATAAAAACCTGAATAGTTTATACATTATCGATAAAATTATTAAAATAAATTCCATATTTCAACTAATATCTTTAATAGAACTATGTAAAGTAATAACTACATAAATAGAATTATATTTACGACACACTAACTAATATATTCATTTGCAAAACCTATTTTAGCTTCAATTTTGTCATTGTCAAATGGGGGATACGGGAATCCGAAAAGCTTAGAATATATTTAAGATGGATATATTTTCTTAGCCTTAAGCAGGAACCATAAAACAGAAAATCGCTACCAGGTAGCCCCAGTAGCGATTTCATCTGTATTCTTATCTATTAAATCCGTTTCTTTTTTTAGAATCCTCTTCCGCCGCCGCCGCCACCGCCGCCTCTACTTCCTCCGCCCGGGTATCCGCCCTCTGGGTAATCTCCCCGACGCCTATCGCTATTTTGCTGAGGCATCTTGCCAAAATTACGAAGGGTATAGGTAAATGTTAACATTGCATATTGTGTTAAAACCCTATTCGTAACGTCTTGTATGTAGGTTTCAGTAATATTGCGACTGATACTATTGTTTTGTTTAAGTATATCAAAAACCGTCAGCTTCAATTCACCTGCATTATTTTTCAAGAACTTCTTACCTACACTCGCATTCCATAATGTAAAGTTTTGGTTATATCCCTCTCCTAGTCCACGATAAGATTGATTATTAACATCCGTTTGGAAAACAATCCCTTTACCAAAAATCACATTTAATCTTCCGGTGATGCCCTGAGTGAAATAATTATTATTCAAATTAGGCTGAATTGTGTTTCTAACGATGTTGTAATTACCAGAATAAGAAACCGTAAAATCCACCTTCTCACTAATATTACTGCTCACTACTAATCCTTGGCTCAATGCATAGCTGTTTGAAAAATTACTGATTTTATTTACCAAACCTGGGGAACGTGTGTAGTTAAAGCCAGTTGATAAGTTTACATTCAGTTTAATTTTTTGAATCGGCTTTCCGTACGTTAAGAAAGACCTTGCATTCCAGCTACCATCTAGGTTAACTGGCGAAGTTAATTTGGAGCCCTTTTCCAATATTAATCCATTGGGTAATTCCGTTGGTGCATCGGCTATAAACGTAGAATTTACGATCGCATTATTAGTTTGAGTAACATATACAAAAGCATTGAAGTTATAAGGTATTTCTGCACCTGCAATAGAATAGCGCATATTGAACATATTCCGATACTCTTGTTTAAGATCAGGATTACCCGCAGTAAGCGCCAAAGGGTTACTGTTATTTACAACATTTTGAAGTTGTGAAATAGAAGGCTGGTTGGTAGAGCTTCTGAAAAATGTACGAAACTGAGTACCAGATTTTGATCTGTAAATCAGCATTAAATTGGGCAATACATTGGTAAAACTCTGGTCGACCTTAGCGCTATATGGTGCCAATTGTTCACTGTAAAGACCTGTATTTTGAAAGTCAAGACCAATATTTGCCATCCATTCTCCTTTTCGATATCTAAACCCTAAGCCAGCCCGGTTCGTTACATAACGGTTATCAAAATTATTGGTAAGCAAGGTATCCAAATCCGTATAACCACCTTGTTCCATATTCATGTTGTAGGTGTCCTTATTAGAATTACTGTTACTTACTGTTAATCCATAATTCAATTGCAATTGTCCTGATTCACTTATCGGTTCCGTAAATACTACATTTCCACCCAGTGTGGTACCATTCGATCCAGTATAGTTCTGCTGGTCAATAGTGTCTCCAGGAGTCCGGGTATTGTTGAAGTAGATATTTTTTGAATAAAGGTAATTATCCCCCGTCTGATCATTCAATCTTGTATTGGCGTTAAGTGATATAGTCCGGCCACGCTTTTCAAAGGAATGACGCCACAATATATCATTTGAAAAATTGTACCCATTATTTTTAGCAGTATTCGTATTATCAGAAGAGTTCAACAAACTAGCATCACCTAAGGAAGTTATGCCAGAAAGAATACTTCCCGACTTATTGTTTTGAAAACTTAAAGTTGGTGTTACGATCAAGGAATTACTTTTGTTGATCGTATATTCCATCCGCATATTCATACGGTGGTTCATATTGGTATTCGAAGAGCTGCTAGTTTCATTATACAGCTGGTTGTCGGTACCATTTGCTAAGAAATACTCTTGTTGTAGTATTTGTGCATTGGTATTTCCAGTCCTATTAAAGAAATAGCTTCCCGATAGCTCCACTTTTTTCCCAAGCTTATTAGAGTAGTTTAATCCGTAAGAATTGGTTCCAGTGATGCCACTTTGATTTCCTACTAGGAAATTCCCAGAACTTCCACCACCACCACCACGGCCACCTCTTCCACCGCCAGACGATCCTGAGATCCCCAATAAATCCTGACTTGAAAAGTTTTGTTGGTTAATATTATTACTAAGGCCAATTAATGAAATCCTTTGGTCCTTATTGAAATAACTTACATTACCTCCTGCTTGGTAACGATCATCTAAACCGTAGCCCGCAAACATTTTCCCAAACTGGCCGGTTCTTCTGTCCACCCTTGTTACAATGTTAATCGTTTTCTGACCACTTCCGTCATCAAAACCTGTAAATTGTGCTTGATCGCTCAGTTTGTCAAACACCTCTATTTTATCAACGATCTCTGCAGGTATTGACTTTAATGTAAGTGTAGCATCTTCTCCAAAGAATGGTTTTCCATCCACCAAAACTTTATTAACTTTTTCGCCATGTGCAGTAACTTCTCCGTTCACTACGGTGATGCCTGGCATTTTCTGAATAAGATCTTCTGTGGTAGCATCGGGATTTGTTTTATAGGCAGCAGCATTAAACTGAGTAGTATCTCCTTTTTGTTCCATAGGAGTAACGGCTCCAACCACTTTAACTTCTTTCAAATTGGCAGCTTCTTCCCGCAAAATTATTTGTCCCAAACTTAGGTTTTCTGTTCCAGTCCGAACAGGTTTTAAGTACTCCTGGTACCCTAAATATGAAATTTTCAGGTTATAATTAGTTTGCTTGCTCAATCCACCAATCGAAAATTTCCCATTTACATCGGTGGCGAAATATTCTGGCTTTGCGTCTGGTGTCGTTTTGGCAATAGATACGTATGCACCTACAATTGCGGTGGAGGTGGTACTGTCAATAATAGAACCAGTAATTTGGATGGATTGTGCAGCCACAATTCCTGGTGAAATGACCGAAACTAGGAGGAGTATTTTAGCAAATATATTTCTCATAAGACTATAGATAAAAGGTATAGTGCTTAGAGAGCTATTTTCCTCTATAGTTTAATTCCATACGTAAGTAATTTACCAACAATCGATGAGATAGGTTTTTTCATCGATCAACTGCCCTTATTAATCGATGAAAAAAAACCTATTCTGCAAGAAATTAAAACTATTTCAACCACAGTTTTAACAAATTTTCATATTGCTCCAGAAATCTGGTATACGCTTGTTGTAATTGAGGCAAGGCGATGTGTAAGGTACTGGTGTCGTCAGATTTTAATCGCCATTCAGCATCACGAGCAATTTCTGCCAATTGCGAAACCCCAACGGTACCTGCACTCCCTTTTAAGGTATGCAAATTACTTTTAACCGTTTTAATATCATTTTCTTCAAATGCTTTGACAGAACCATTTACGAGTTCATGGGACTCCTCAACAAAATCTTCAAATACGGAGAGTACTAAATCAGCACCACCAATGTTTTTTAATTGGTCAATTATTTCCTTATCCAAAATTGGCAAATTGGGTTCTTCCACAACTTGTTTTTTTGCGATGTTTGGCTTCATAACCCCCTTAAAACCAATCAGTTCTTTTACCTTATGAATCAACAAATGTGCACGAATTGGTTTAGCCAGATAATCATCCATTCCTTGAGAAATAAATCTTTCTCTATCCTCCTTCATGGAATAAGCTGTCATGGCCACAATTGGAGGTAACTCTGGCACCCGTTTACGTAGCTCTTGAGTAGCTTGCACCCCATCCATGTCGGGCATCTGAATATCCATAAATATAATCTCATACATGGGAACACCTGCTTTGTGCCGAGCTTCCGTTTTATCTATAGCTTCAAAACCGCTTTCAGCTAACTCAACAACACAACCTGCTTTTTTCAATATTTCCATCGCCACCTTTCTATTCACTGCATTGTCATCAACTAGTAATACGGAAGGTTTAATTTCTATAAATACATTTTCTATGGGCTCGTTCTCCCCCGGTTCGGCACTGATGGCCTGGGCCATGGTAGTTTCATGGGTTTCAAAGGTAAACCAAAATGTACTTCCTTCTCCAATAGTAGACTCCACTCCAATGTGCCCATTCATTAATGCGGTCAGCTGCTTACTAATGGCCAACCCTAGGCCAGTTCCACCGAATGATTTTTTCGAGGAGTTATCCAATTGGGTAAATGAGGTGAACAATATTTGACGATCAGTGGCACTTATACCAATTCCTGAATCCTGTACTTCCACCTTTATATTGGCTTTATCGCCTTCTTTATCTACCAAAGAAAGTTTTACTTTAACAGCACCTTTCTCCGTAAATTTCAGCGCATTGGAAGTCAGATTTGACATTACTTGCAGCAACCTTGTTTGATCTGCAATAATAAAAGGAGGTATATCTTCAGCAATATGATAGGTAAGTGTATTTCCTTTACTTTTTGCAGCTTGACCAAATAAGGAAACGAGTTTTAATAACAATTCATCCACAGAAAGCGGTGACTCATGCAGCACCATTTTTCCTGCCTCAATTTTAGATAAATCCAAAATATCATTCAAGATGGTAAGTAACGTTTCGGAGGATCGTTTTATAGTGAGCACATAGTCGCGTTGTTCTTCGTTCAAAGAAGATTCACCCAGTAAATCAATCATACCAATAACACCGTTCATTGGTGTTCTAATTTCGTGACTCATATTTGCGAGGAAACCTTCTTTTGCCTTTAAAGAATACTCCGCTTGTTCTTTGGCTTTTAAGAGTTCCAGCTCATTCCGTTTTAATTCTGTGATATCTCTAGCGAGTACAGCCACTTCGGTGGTTTGCCCCTTGTCATTCACAAACATAAGCATGTTAATCATAAACTGCCTTTCTGAACCATCTTTACGATACAAGCTCACTTCAAAGTTTCTTAAACTTCGAGTGGCCCTTAATCTAATTAATGCCGAGTGAATTCTGGTTCGATCAGAAAAGAAGTCTGTTAACTTCATGCCTATTACTTCATGCGGCAAATATCCGAGTCTTTTTAAAATAGACTGGCTGACCATAGTAATTTCACCATGTCTATTGATCCGGCAGTAGATATCTTGTAAGTTTTCAAAAATCCCTCTGAATAGCTCCTCACTATGCCGAAGCGAAAGTTCCGCTTCCTTCCTTCTTGTGATATCGCGAGCAATACCAGAAACTTCCTCTATGACTCCCTCAGCATATCGAATGGGATTCAAATAAAATTCGAGCCACATGGAGTTCCCATTCTGTTCCTCAATTTTAAATTCAAAGTACTGTGGTTCACCTCGTAAAGCTTGCCTGTATTTGCTTTCCAGAATCCGTCGGTTAGAATTCCCAACCATCCTCCACCCAAACTTTTCAGGAGTCACTTGCAAAGTAGGACGAATTCCTATTTGACTCTGTATGAGGTCCGCATAATTACTGTTAAAGGAAGTGAGCTGCAATGATTTATTTACCGACCAAATTAAATGGGTACTGCTATCGAAAATAGCATTTAATCTTGCCAAATAACGGTTAAGTTCCTCTTCACTTTGCTTTCTTGCGATGGCCAATGCTACCTGCCCAGAGATAAACTCCAATAATTCCAGATCTCGTGCATCAAACATATTGGGATCATCGTAAGATTTTACACCAATAATACCTGTTACCCGGTCCCCTAGCTTCGGCGTAACTCCATATAAATAGAGACTGTTGGTTTTGGCAAGATCTTCAATATCTGAATTAGACAAAAATAAAGGCCTATTGGATGCTATTGCATATTCCGTAAGACCATTTCCTAGTTTCCGGCTAGTAAACCGAACATTACCTTTAAAATACTGATCCACATAATAGGGAAAGTACAAATAGCTTTTATTTGGATCGTATAAGGCTATAAAGAAATTTTTAACATCGATAATCTTACCTAATTCTTCATGAATAGAAAGGTAAAAATCATCTAAATTTGGAGTATTGACCGTCCAGTTTGCAATGCTGTAATAAAGATTTTGTGCTTTTTCTGCACGTATCTTTTCGGTATAATCATTCAGAATGCAGCGAAAAGCAATTGGCTTCCCATTATCGAACCGACAAT
>CAXBLH010000229.1:0-8678 GCA_963976315.1 uncultured Dyadobacter sp. | reverse complement strand
CTTTCCAAAGCGCATCATCTGTTCGTCGCATAGTAGTGGGTAGGTGAAGTGGTGTTTTATAAATTAATACCTATTTTCATTGGAATATAAATTTACTGTCTTACTAAATGGAGCTATATGTATTGAATCACGTGTTATAATTTACGTGTTAGGGCAATTATTTTACAATTAGTTTTTTAAAAATTTTTAATAAATGATGCAAATCGTTTAATTTGAACTTAATTATTCAAACACAGACTAATTCCTATACTATTTTGAAATCACTAAATATCATTTCAGTATTCCTACTGCTGTTTTCGGTACTTACGACGAATGGCTTCGCCCAAAAGACACAAAGTGCTGATAAAAAGCCCAATATCATTTTTATAATGAGCGATGATCATGCCTATCAAGCGATAAGTGCTTATGGGTACGGGCTCAACCGAACTCCTAACATTGATCGCATCGCAAAAGAAGGAGCGCTATTCAAAAAGGGATTTGTGACCAATTCAATATGTGCGCCTAGTAGAGCCGTGATGCTTACAGGTAAGCACAGCCATATTAACGGGAAAATCGACAATGTTCACAGCTTCGACTGGAACCAAGAGAATTTCGCAAAAACATTACAGGCGAATGGCTACCAAACTGCAATGATTGGTAAAATACACATGGATGGTTTACCGCAAGGATTTGATTATTCGATGGTGCTTCCTGGGCAAGGCCAATATTATAACCCCGATTTTATAGAAAATGGCGTAACCAAGCGAATTGAGGGATATGTTACTAAAATAACTACAGATCTGGCATTAAACTGGTTAGATCAACAAAGAAATCCTGACAAACCTTTTCTTTTGTTATACCATCAAAAAGCACCTCACAGAACTTGGATGCCCGAAGAGAAATATTTGAGGCTATTTGAAGATTCAACTTTTGCGCCTCCAGCTAATTTCTTTGACGACTATGTTGGAAGGGAAGCGGCCGCGTTTCAAGAAATGAGTATTGACAAGGATATGGATTTGGCTTACGACTTGAAAATATTAGATAAAGAGGGTGATATTCAAACTAAATACCGGAAAAGTGCGGAAGCGATGCATAAACGTATGACACCCGAACAGATGAAAGCTTGGGATGCCTATTATGACCCCATTATTAAAAAATTTAAAGCGGACAAGTTAACCGGAAAAGAGCTTGCACTTTGGAAGTTTGATCGCTATATGAAAGATTACCTCGCTACCATACAGTCTGTGGATGATGGAGTGGGAGAGATGCTAGATTATTTAGATAAAAATGGCTTAGCTGAAAACACCATCGTGGTTTATACATCGGATCAAGGTTTTTATTTGGGGGAGCATGGCTGGTTCGACAAGCGATTTATGTATGAAGAGTCTTTTCGTACTCCCTTGTTAATGCGTTATCCAAAAGAAATTAAGGCGGGTACTGTTGTGGAGGAAATGGTTCAAAACCTCGACTTCGCACCCACATTCTTGGATTACGCAGGAGCACCTATTTCAAAAGAAATTCAAGGTGAATCTTTTCGAAAGCTAGTTGGCGGTACGGAAAAGAAATGGCGGGATGCTATTTACTATACCTATTATGAGTATCCAGGGGAGCATAAAGTAAAACGTCACCATGGAGTTCGGACCGATCGCTATAAGCTAATTCACTTTTATTATGATATCGATAAATGGGAATTATATGATTTGGAAAAGGATCCGACCGAAATGAATAACGTTTACGGTAATTCGAAATACAAGAAGGTGCAACAGCAGATGCACAAAAAATTGACCGAAGTGAGAGCTAAGTATAAAGACAGTGATGAGATTGATCAAAAGTTTATAGCACAATAAAAAAAGCGGGAGGCGATTTGAATTCAAATCGCCTCCCGCTTTTATAAGAACCATTTACTTTACATGGTTTTTTTGCCATTCAGTAGCACCTACACCAGCTGGCTCTGGATGCTGACTGATATCAAATGGATTGAAGTAATAAAGTTTATCCTGATCATATAGTTTTAAAATGGTAGCCAATCGCTTATTAAATGAGGCTTGGTCTTTATTTTCAGGCTTAGTCCACCCGCTTTCTGAAATTGCTGCTAGGCGTGGAAAGATCATAAAGTCGATACTGTTAGAAGACGAGAAACGTTCCGTCCACAAATTGCCTTGTACTCCAAGAATCTGTTGGCTGTCCACATTTCTATGAAGCGATTCAGGGAATTCATAAATACCTTCCAAAGTAGCATATTTCCCTCCCCAGGTTCTACCGTTTTTGTGAGACTCATATTGCTTAAAGTCTAAATACAATGGAACACGTGGACACAAGATAATAGGATATTTATTGGCTAAAATCTGATCTAAAATTTCTGGTTTGTCATGTCTCCACCACATCAACGCAACTTCATTTACAGGCACACCCGATTCTGCCAGCTCATCCCAACCAAGCATGGTTTTGCCCAGAGACTTCACATGTTTTTGAATGCGACGAATGAAATAATGTTCTACGTCAAGCATTGATTTTAGATTCTCTTTCTTCATCAACTGCTGTACCTCTGGTAGCTGAGGCCATTTTTCGTTACCAAAACTCACCTCGTCGCCACCGATATGGATATACTTAGAGGGAAATAAAGCCGCTACTTCTGTAAGTATGTCTTGCAAAAATGTATAGGTTTCTTCTTTTCCCGGGTTAAAAGTGAAGTTGGGATGCTTTTCTGAACCACCCCCACCATTTTCTGGATATGCCAATATAGCAGCAGAGGCGTGGCCGGGCATATCAATTTCAGGAATTACCTGGATTTGTCGTTCCGTCGCATACTTAACAATTTCTTGAATATCCTTTTGAGAATAAAACTGTGCAGGAGCATTCGCGTTTGTTTCATTCCCTTTTGCACCAATGGTAGTTAATTTCGGATATTTTTTGATTTCAATCCGCCATCCTTGTGCATCAGTAAGGTGCCAATGAAAAACATTCATTTTATGAAAGGCCATATAATCCAATATTTGTTTCACTTTCTGTTTTCCTACAAAATGCCTTGACTCATCTACCATAAAGCCACGCCATCCGTATCTTGGCTCGTCAACAATTTCACAAAAAGGAAGTGTTTTCGAGTCATTGTTTTCACGCATGATTTGTAAAAGACTTTGAATACCATAAAACAAACCGGCCTGTCCGCCAGCAGCAATCTCAACGCCACGGTTGCTAATGGATAATCGATAGGATTCTGGATTTTTTTGCAGATCATCATTTTCAAGTACTATCGCAACTCCTTTCTTTTTGGAAATTTGAGCGAGATCGTATTTTTTGAATTCTTTGGCGAGGTATTTTTTTAATGAAGTATTTGAAAATTGTAGACGTACTTTTTCAAAGGAGAGTTTGCCTTCTTGTAAAGTTATTTCCTGTGGTTGAGGAATAATGGAAACTGGATGTTGGGCAAAACTGGCTGTAAAGCTCAGTAAAAGCATTATTGAGTACTGAATTATTTTTTGGTTCATGGAAATGGTTTTATATAAGTATCAAATGCATGTCTTCTCATTACAAGTATAACATTTAATAGAAATATTGGACAGATTTTATATTGCCAAATTAGAAAAGAATGAAATAAAGATAAGGGCTAAGAGCCAAGAAAAATAATTTGAACCCATTCCAGTGATTTGGATAAAAGTTAATCAGGTAGCTGCCAGTGTTTCGGACATCCACACCACTAAATGGGCTAATGGGAGAAGTAGAATCTGTGATAGAAGGGTGCCTAAAATCCGAACGGCCGTTAAAACAATGATGTATTTCCTGAAGAATACAGGCGATACATTTTTATTCATTACTTCATCACTAAGCAGTGCAATACTAGGATCCACTACGATTACCAGCACGATTGCAGCAAACCCATTTATAAAACCCGACATGGAAGCCGATGTTGAACGTAAATCAGGATTTATATACCCGGCATAAAGTGTAGAAAGTACACCGACTGTTAAGATAGCTTGAGAGAGTAAATTAAAAATGATGACCTTGGTAGGAACAATTGGCTCCTTAAATGCATTCCAATTGTTTCTGTGTGGTATGACTAAATGTTGCCTAAGACCTATAAAACGTTTCCAATTAAAAATGGAAAGGAATAATCTGAGAAATGAACGATGTACATAATAGCGTTCAACCGCTACACCTAAGAGTCTATGAAAAACGGGTATCGTAAGTCCACCGATTAACATACCTAATGTAGAAGCCCACAATATATAACGGAAGTCCATTGTATCCGCAGTTGCTTTATTAAGTATATTTAACTCAATTGTTTTAGCAAGGAGTGGTGCCTGAAAGGTGGTTGAAAGCCGGGTTACTAAAGCCAAAATATTAAACAACGCATAGGCCATCGACCATTTGTTTGTTCTTAAGCCAACAATTCGAATGGCAAGAGAATAGGTTCCTACCAAATGAATTAAGAATGTAAGGATACAAACGATAATAATTTCTTGCGTCATTGGTCCTGTTGGTTTTGCTTTTGAGTCCGCATAATGAGGTTACTTATAGGTACCATCTGGGAAAATAGGTGCTGTAAGTTGGAGTAAACCCGGTATATAAAAGGGAACGGGAGTACCAGTGAGTCTTTCCTTTGAATGTAGATGTCAAGGCTTTTTTAAAGGTTCTTTGAAATTTGGTAATACTTAATCTTTTTGAATACCCATTCAGGAAAACTATTCCGAATATCTCTTTCTTGGTAGAGATGATATCGCAATAGAATACGAGCCGTTCTATTTACGTTAAACAGCGCCCTTTTTTTGTTCTTCGGCGCATTTATTAAAAGTTTGAAATATAACTTTTCTGAGGGCTTACAATTTAAATTTGCAATTTGATTAGAAACATGTTCAGGGTACTTTACATTAAAATTGGTAGCTAAATAATGTAACATATTACAAACAGGAATTATAAGGTTTTGTTTGCTAGCTAATGCTAGAAGTTCCTTCCAATCTATTTGATGCGTATGAGAACTTAGAATTGCCAAACAATCAGGAATCCATCGGATTGGCGGGTTTGGGTTCAACCAACTGTAGCCATGTGTAAAATTACGATACAATAGATGAGTCGGAGAGGGCATAAAGCTGTTTACCTCTGGAGACAAAGCAAATGGAATTTTATTTTCCCAAATAATTTGATCCGACTCTGCGTTCAAATTGTAAATGTGAAAATGACAATGCAGGTCAAAATCGAGCCCTTTTCCATCGGTAAAATGTATGGCATGAAACATGCCTAATTTCCTTAGTTCATTTTCATGCTTATTACCTTTAAGAGATAATTGGGTTTCAAGAAAAAGTATTACCTCTTCAATTTGATGAATAGGGACAAAAATGTCAATATCATCCATAGGGCGTGCTCCCATATTTTTATAAAAAACAGACGCTATTGGTAACCCTTTCAATACCATTACCTCAAAACCTGCTTTCTGTAGAGTGCTAACCAAAGTAGCTGCTTTGCCCATAAAATGATTCCCTTTTAACCAATGATATCTATAGTTACCACGTAGTTTAGCGATAATTGGGTCATTAAGATTTTCAAGGTTTTTATAAACTAACGGAAGTAACCGCTGCGAATCATAGTCTAATGGGTCAAATATTTTAGGAAGGAATTGATGATCTTCAACGCTAATCTGAGTGATATTACAGGCTTTTTTCCATTTTTCCCAGTATATAACTGCATCCTCTTTCGGGAAAGTGGCTGCTTTTAATAATAATTCTTGTAACTGACTAATACCTAATGGAAGGTTCAGTAATGATGATGGATTCATCGAATGTTAATAATTGGTGTAAGTTTTGTTAATGATTTCTTTTTCTATCAAGATGACGTTTCATAATGATTGCAAATTGGCTATCATGGTCATGGCTAGATCCCATACTCTTATCATGAATGCGACGATTTGTCACTACTTCTGAGAGCATATTCATTTTTAGGTTCTTTGATTTCGCTCTTAAATACCAATCGATAAATTCCCCCGTTTTTAATGCTTCATCAAAATACCCAACTTTTATAAAGGATTTTCTTTTAACCATCAAGCTCTGACGGTTATAACCAGGTTGCGGATCGGTTGGTATTATGAACCTAGACTGGATTTCTATGGGGAGTTCTGGGCTTATGAATTGGTTTATATGACCAAAACAACAATCCAGTTCAGTATCCTTATTGAAAGAGGCTAATTGTAGGTTGAGTTTATCGGGCAACCATATATCATCAGCGTCAAGAAAAGTTAGAAATTCTCCGTTGGATAGTTTAACAGCCTCATTAAGCGTAATGGCGGTTCCACGATTGGAGCTATGAATTACCGTTGCTTTCGATTTGTACTTGTTAAGTATTTCAGCAGAGCGATCGGTAGATCCATCATTTAATAATACAAGCTCATGATTGGTAACATTTTGAGCCAACACACTTTCAATTGCTTCTTCAATATATTTGGCAGCATTAAAAACTGGTATTATAGTGGAAATAGTAGGAGTATTACAAATCATGGAAAAAGGAGGTCAGGTATTGTATAATAACTAAGAGTTTCCAAAAGGTAGTAGCTCTTCAGCGGCTTCACCTGAATTGGTACTGCGTCGGCGTATCAGTGAGTTTCGAAGTAAAGAAAGTAAGTCATGCTTTACTAAATCTGCATTGCCGGTCATATTACTATTATGCTGACGGTAGTATAAGGTGATGTCTTCTATATAGGTGATAGGGAGTCCAGATTCTCTTAATCGTGTAAACCAGTCGAAATCATCACTTAGTTTGAAGTTTTCGTTAAAACTTCCGATGGCTTCAAATAATGTTTTTTTATACAGCCCGCTACCATAGAGAGTATTGTAAACTGGTGGAGAATCCTCTGAAAGGTTCCATTTATGACGATTGTGCCCGTCAGTAAATAGGAATTTCGTTTTTCCGATAACAGCCAAAGCTTTGTCGTCGTCAAGGAGATAATTCAAGCGTGTACTTAGAGAGCCAGGTGCATAAATATCGTCCGAATCCAAGAGACCAACTACCGAAGCCGTTGCCAATGAAATGCCTAGATTTCGTGCAGCTGGTGCACCTTGGTTTTCCTGGTATACATATTTAATAGGTTTGGGATATGCCTTTATAATGTTTGCTGTATTATCAGTAGAGCCATCATCTATACATATAACTTCAATTTTATCTAAACTTTGATTATATATACTATCAAGTGCTAGTGTAATATATTTTTCTGAATTATAGGAGGGTATAATGATGGATAGGGTTGGTGTCATGTTATGTTCTAAACTGTTGTTAAAAGAGTTTCAATGGTTTTATATATTTGGCGGGTGTCTGTTCCAGTTTCAATCCAATAATTAGGTAGCCTTCTACTTACATCCGACAAATTCCTGAATAATGATAAATCAGTTATCGTTAACACCTCCATAGAAGAAGGGAAAAGTGCTTTTGCAGCGTCGGCAGCCGTAGCCTGAATAATAGTAGTATCAATCCGACCAAGAAATCGTGGTAATAGAATTGCCTTTATAGGAAATGAATGTATTAACCACTCAGGTTGATGGTTATCAATAAAAATGTTGGCTTTGTAACTCTCCATGGTTTCAGGATTAGAAACCCAGTTTGCCAAGGTAGGAAAAAGCTTTAGTTGATGAACCTCAAGCTTTGCTACGTTATAAAGGCTATAAGCGATTAATGTTTTTAAATGTACGAGTACAATATCATCTCCCACATATTTTAACGAACCTCCCAAGCAGGCCAAAGTCGCAGTAGATTTTCCGGAGCCAGACTTGCCTGCCAGAATTACGCCGCCGTGGCGAGTTCCAATTGCTCCACCATGTATGATAATGTATCCAAATTTATTAAACCAATAATATAGGATAGATCGAAACGGGAAGCTTTTTTCCCATTCCATCAATAAGTCAGCATCATACACCCAGTTAATAGCAATCCCTTCGGAATAATCGATGATAGTTAGGGTTTGAACCTGCTGTTTGTATTGTATAAAGAAGCTGCCCACTTTTATTTCATAAGTAGCCCCTAAAGGATGCTGTTTGGCTTTTTCTTCCGAATCCTGGATAAACTCCTGAATTGAAGGAGGAAGTGGTACATCACTGCAATGCACCTGGTCGCAAGTATAAATACTTAGGTCAGCCGCTTGGTGATTGTCTTTAAGAAGTAAATGAGACATCGCCGCAGTATAAAACGACTCATCTTGATTTCCTACAATATTAACTTCTATAATGTGCTCAGCGATTTGAAGCGATTTTTTCGAGACCCGATTGGCGCTCGTAACTTCAGCAAGATAATTTTTTATATCTGTGCTGATTTGTGTTCCAGTAGAATCCATTATTTCTTGAAAGGCCAGCCTTGTTCCTCCGGTTTAACTTCATGAATTGGATCAAGTAGCAAGAGTTCCTGCATATCAGTAAATACTTCTAATAGCGGCGCCTGGAAGTTTGCCTGTTCAAGAGAATAGGGCTGGATAGGAGTTGGGGTCTTTGCAGGGATAATTAAACTTTCATTGATAAGACTATTCAAAAAAGTGGTAAGTACTTCGTCAGCGTATTCTGGGTCTGGCGAGTATGCCTCGTTAATGATTGAAATTACAGTATCAAGGTTGTTTCCAGCCATTAGAAGATTCCATATATCAAATGCGGAATTCCTTAAACTATAATAGTTGCCTTTTTCTAAATTAACAATGATGATTTCATTGTCAAAGTTTTCAATGGCAATGGTTGGGG
>CAXBLH010000228.1:0-8686 GCA_963976315.1 uncultured Dyadobacter sp. | reverse complement strand
CTGCTATTATACCATCCGGAGAGCTCGGCTGACCAGTCATTTTTTATGGTAAATTGGTTATTTGCATAGGCATTCCATGAAAATTGACTTATTTCTAATTGCTCTTCTAAGTAGAAAGACTGATAATGGTTATACATACCCGTAAAATTGGTCTGTAAATTCCACCATTTTGTGATCGGGATAGGTGCAGATATCGTCAAGCTAAAATTATCTTGGTTGTCTAAATTGTCTGACGTTACAAAAGTTTTGTTCTCTGAGGCGATTTGTTGTGGTAATTCATCCGCTATCAAATCCTTGATTCTACTATATGCTAAGGTCGTATTTAGAAAATTTTTGAATACATGAATTAGCTGGAAGGAATTCGTATACTGCGGTCTTAAATTAGGATTACCCTTTGAAAAAGTATAGGGGTCCAGATAGTATTCGAAGGGGTTGAGTGACTGATAGTTCGGCCGATCAATCCTTCTGCTATAAGAAATGTTCAACACATTGTTTGTGTCCAATTGGTTCGATAAAAATACGCTTGGGAAAAAATTGATATAGTTTCTGTCTCGGATGGAATTGAGCGTTACAGAATTACCGATAGAGTGGGTATGTTCAGCTCGTACACCCAATTGGTAAGAAAGCTTTTTGGTTATTTTTCCATTATAATTAACATAGGCAGCATTTACGTTTTCAGTATATAAAAATTGATTAGAGCGAGTCGGGTCGATAGTCCAATCATCATTTTTAACTTCGAAAACCATATTGTTATCTGTTTTTACGTAGCTAGATTTTACACCAGTTTCAAATTTCCCTTTCCAAAGTGGCTGTGTATAGTCAAATTTTGCGACCGCTATATTAATATTAGACGGCATATCGTTGCGTACTTGGTCGGGGTTACCTTCTTGCTCACCAGAAGGAAGAAAATAACGGGTGTCAAGTTTACTTTTACTACGGGTGTCATAGCCAACGTAATCCAAATCAAAAGTTAATTCTTTGCCTTTGTCGTCGAACAAATGCTTTAAATTAAAGTTCGTGGTATAAGTGTTCATTTTACTTCCATTAAATACATCCGTACGGAACCTTTTGGTAAGAACTAGGTTTTGATCCAAAATATTGGTGTTCGTTTGTCCGTATGGGTTACTCCAATCATTATGGAAGCCTGAAACTAGTATTCCGAGAGTAGTTTTGTCGGATGCAAAGAAGTCGATCCCTGCCCGAAGGTTGTGGTACTGCGACTTATTGATTCTTTCCGTTCGTTGATCAAAAATTGTCGTTTGGTCTTCAAAAGGTATTACCCGGTAAATGTCGTTGTTATTGAAGCCTTTGTTAAAGAAAGTACCAGCACTAATAAACGTACTGATTTTACCTGCCCTATGATTGATGGTGGCTGTTGCATTTTGTCGGCCATATTTTGCCCATGCTGCACCTAAGCTAATGTTACCATTCGTACCATAGTT
Organism: uncultured Dyadobacter sp.; assembly: GCA_963976315.1. Taxonomy (GTDB): domain Bacteria; phylum Bacteroidota; class Bacteroidia; order Cytophagales; family Spirosomataceae; genus Dyadobacter. Next base: position 7,244 of record CAXBLH010000228.1, on the reverse strand, counting down.
TTTATTTCTTTTCATCTTAATATTAATAATTCCAGAGTTGCCAGAAGCATCATATTTAGCGGAGGGGTTGGTAATTAACTCTATTTTTTCAATATTGTCGCTAGGAGTATTTCTAAGTAAATTGATCAGCTCTTGTTGCGATAGAAAGGTTTTTTTGCCATCAATTTGAACGACTACGCCACCTTTTCCTCGCAATTTTAATTGTTCATTTTGCTGATCTACCGTAACGCCAGGAGCACGTTCAAGGATTTCAAGCGCGGTAGCACCTGCAGAAACAATACTATTTTCAACATTTAATACCGTGCGGTCAATTTGCTGTTCAATAAAAGGTTTTTTAGCAACCACTGTAACCTCAGAAAGGGATTGTGTTTCCGGTTCCAACTGAATAACGGGGAATTTAAAGACAGGTGTGGCTATTTTAGTTCTGTTTGAATAATACTTTTGATAGCCTACCATCGAGACTAAGGTGAGGTATTCTCCATATTTGATATTTTTAAATTGGTATTCTCCATTTTCATCTGTAGCAATTCCTTTTACCAAACTGGAATCGGCGGAGCTTAAAAGCAATACATTCACAAACGGAAACGGTTGGGCTTTTTCATCCACCAGTTTGCCTGATACGGTAGCTTGTGGTGTTGTTTGGGCAATAATCGTTGAGCTGCTCAGCACGAAGGCCAGGAGCAAAGTAGTAATAATTTTCATGGCTAATATTTAAATCTGGCTAATTATCGAGTCTCCCTCCGAAGGGATTTGTATGCTTTTTTGTTTTCTGATGATGTAAAATTAGGTACTTTGTATAACATAGAACCTGATAATACATAAGTGGTTTTATTTTTTGATGAATGGCATTTTTATTCGAGTTTGCATTTATGATGAGCGATAAAGACAAAAGGTTGCATGAAGTAGAATATTTTCTTGAGATACCGCAAAGATTTTGGAATTGTCGATTTTATTGAAATAAGTACTATCCTATATTTTGGTTGAAAAGGATATTGTTTTTATGTTTTAGACTGTTCGTTTTACCAATATCCTGTCTATTAATGTCAATAGAAACAGTTTCTATTTTGTATACAGCATAACTGTGCCAAATCGAAAATAGAATGTAAATGATTGGAAATAAGATTATTATATTATTAGTAGGAACAATCTTTTGTTCGAAAATGAACAGTTTTGTTCAGGTATGAACACAGGTCAAAGGAGATAAGCAGTCAGATAAAAACGGCTATGAACAAATTAGAAGAATTGGTTGCTCAATTTTTAAACAGGCTCTTATAGGGCATAAGATAATTCTTCTCGTAATAGGACTATTCTTGTATTAACCCAAGTTGACTAAACTTATACCCTGGCGGTCTATCCATGTTAAAGTAGAATAGCTGAGTAGTAAAGGAGATATAGGAAACTGGTTTTTAACTAAATAGAAAATATTATATTGGCCTATGTATTAAAAAACGAACCCTGATTTCGGCGGGTTCGTAATAAATTATTATTCCTCACAGAGATTTTACCGAATTATTCTGAAGCCAATTTGGGGTTTACTCGTTGGTCAATTTTGGCAAATTCGGTTTGCAGTTTTTTTAACATATCTGGATTGGATTTTGCCAAATCAGTCGTTTCAAATTTATCATCTTTTAGGTTAAAGAGCGCTTTGTTATCTCTTAGTTTCCAATCTCCCATTCGTAAAGCCGATTGTTTCTTATAATTCCAGTAAATACTTCTTTCCATGGATTTACCATGAAATAATACATCACTGATATCTTGACCATCAATAACAGAGGGTGATAATTTATTTTTGAAACCAATTATTGCAGCCAGAGTTGGTACTATATCGGTATTACAAATAGGCGTTTCAATTACCTGATTTGGTTTAATTTTGTTTTTCCACAGTACCATAGCGGGAACACGGATACCACCTTCCCATAGGGTTGTTTTTTCTCCACGTAGTCCCCCATTATCTGCATGCCCAAAATAACTTTCAGAGTATCCACCATTATCTGAAATGAACCAAATAATCGTGTTTTCCATCATTCCAGCTGTTTGTAGCTTCTCTAAAATCCTACCTACCTGATCGTCAAGACTGGATACCATGGCTGAATAGGTTTTACGGTAAGGATCTTGTACCGAGGCAAAACGCTGCATATATTTTGGTGGAGCTTGTAAAGAGTTGATCATCCGATCTTCGTCCTGTTTCGTTTCTTTCAAACTTTCGGTGTGATCCGGAATTTTATTAGGATCTGTTTTTCCATAATGAGGGGCATTAAAAGGCAAGTACAAGAAAAATGGCGCGCTATTAGATTTAATATTTTCGATATAGCGAAGTGCATGATTGGCAATTAATTCTGTTGAATAACCATTTTCAGATTTGAGTTTTCCATTGATATACCAGTCTGGTCCCATTTCCCCATAAACATGAGTAAAGTAGTCGATACAACCACCCTTAAAACCTGAGAAGGTATCGAACCCGTGGTCCGTTGGAAGTCCCGTACTATCTTTTTCGCCGAGGTGCCACTTACCGAAAATGGCGGTCGCATAGCCTTTGTCTTTTAGGTAGCCAGCGAGTATTTTTTCTTTATTATCCAAATAGTTTGTACTACCCGGCATTAGCGCATGATATAGCTGGTGAACCGAGCGCTGAGGGTATGATCCCGTCAATAATGAAAATCGAGAAGGCGTACAAGTAGGCGCTGTAACATAAAAGTCTGTAAAACGTATTCCTCCTTTTCCAATTTTGTCAATATTTGGAGTTGGGATATCGCCACCATAGCTACTCAAATCTCCATAACCCAGGTCGTCAGCGTAAATAATGACCACATTTGGAAGTTTGTTTTGTCCATAAATCTTTGAAGAAATGAGCGCGATAAAAAGTAAGAATAATAGGGGGCGGGCAGATTTGAATTTCATACTTAGGGGCGTTATTTTAGAGGTTGGTAAGACTGTGGGTTATTTTTGATAAATGGGGTTTTTAAAAGGTTTTTATGGTAAATTAAGCTTGAAACCTTTTTGTAGGGGTACAATCAGCTTTTAAATTTTTCTAGACAATGAATTTTTAAATATTGAAAATGGGTTGAACAATCAATTAAGAAGCATCTATTGAACAGAGGTGCTTTGCGGAACAAATATAATTTTTTATAGCTTTATTTGTATTCAGTTAACACTCAATTTTATTTTTTTCAAAGTTAATTCTGATTTTTAAGGCTAATTTGGCAAAGTAATATGTCAAAATAGAATCAATATACAACGGCATATTATTTTACTTTTAAATAATTATTATGATTATATTGATTACACTTAAAAGGTTTAGAAATTAAAGCCTTACTAGGTCATTATTTTACTTTAAAATGAATCGAAAAATAGGTCTATTACTTGGTGTTGCGGTACTTTTATTGATTTTGTCCCTTGTTTTTTACTGGAATGTTTTCCTTCCTCATGTAAACGAGACGAGTTCAAACTTGAAAATAGAAACATCTGAAGAAGAAATATTAGTAGAAATTGACAAAAGCCATACATTTTCTGATTCTGCATACAAATCATGGAGACATATACTGGTTACATTGAATCCACAAGCTCAAAGTAAAGATTATGAAAAACTGGAAAAAGTTTTGGATGTGCCAGGGGATCTAATCGTTACGGTTTATTTAGAAACGACAGGAGAACAGAATTTGCTTCATGAAGTGATGAACGGGACGTTTGATAAAGCTTTGAATGTTTTATTTTCTGTTATTTCAGCCCATCAGGGAACCGTTTTGTTAAGACCCATGCCCGACATGGAAGTGCCAGTAAAACTACTACCATGGCAGTATCAAGCTCCAAGTGACTATATTAATGCTTTCCGATATTTTTCTAGGATGAGTAAAAAAATAGCTTCAAATACGGCTATTATTTGGGGCCCCTCGGGCTATCCTGGTTTGGAAGAATATTGGCCTGGGTCGGAGTCGGTAGATTTGGTAAGTATGACCTTGGATAGTAAATCAGAACATTTAACAGACCTATACCCCAAAGACTCAAGCCTGGCTATTCAAGTAAAGAGAAAGGTACATCGGCTTCGATTTATGCCTAAAAAGATTTTGGTATTTGGTTCAAAGGTGCTCAAATCCAATGCGAGAAATTTAAAACAAATTTCCTTGGGGTTATCGGAATTACATAAAGACAGTGATCCTATTTATAATTCATTATCTTCAAAATCATTCAGTTCCGACCTTCCAAGTGATGTTTCATTACCTATTATAGGTGTTTATGATCCAGATACTCTTTTAGTAGGATCCGCCTCTGTTACAGCAGAACATCTTTTTGTAGATCTTTTGAATATTCAAAATGGTGGTTTTGAAAGCGAGTTTCGAGCGGTGATTGGTCGTAAACATGATGTAATTCTTTCCATTGAACCTTGGCGAGACGGGGCGGTTACTAAGGATAATAATGTGCTTTTGAATACCATAACAGGCGTATATGATAGAGAGTTTCAAGAAATTTATCGGGTTATCGCCAACTGTGGTCAAACAGTTTACCTTCGATTTGCCCATGAAATGGAAATTCCAATCCACCGCTATGCGTGGCAAAGCCAGGATCCGGTTTTGTATATTAAGGCTTTTCGCTATTTCATGAAGCTTCAACCAGCAAAAAGCAATAATATCCAGATGGTGTGGGGGCCGGCTGGGGATCGAGGATCCATGGAATGGTGGCCTGGGGCTGATGTAGTGGATTATGTGAGTATTGCCATTTATGGTTTGCCAGATAAAAATATTACGGACCCCTCGAAACAAGAATCATTCCGAAGAATTTTTGACCGAAAGGCCGGAAGAATTAACCTTACTGGAAAACCCATATTTATTACGGAATTTGGAGTTAAAGGTCCAGAGGAATTTAAAAGTAATTGGTTGCTGGATGCGGTTACGGTTATAAAGGAACATCCTGAAATAGAGGGTGTATCCTATTTTAATTTTGTTGATAATCCAGAAGTATGGGGCGATATTCCTGCACCTGAGTGGAGTATTAGCCAGTCTACTTTTGAACGGTTTGTAAAAAAACTTACAAACCGATGATACACTCATTTTAAAGCTTGGAAGTCATGTAATTCAAGTGGCGTATTAAGCGTGGAGTGATGTACTGCAATTATGGTCTCCTCCTGAATTACATAAAGATATAAACGGTAGAGCGAAGGATTTTCAGGGATTGTTAATAGCAAATTTGGTCCTTGGCCTACTGGTGTTAATGATACTGGATTTTCATAACCATCGGTTTGAACTAGTTTCCATTCAAATTTTAAATTGTTTTTAACATTACGTGCCAACTTCCATTGGTTGTTACTACGTATGAGCGCATGGTAATTTAGGATTTCTCCAGAGAAAGTACCTTTAGTAGGACGTAGGATTTTGATATCTGGAACTTCTAGGACTTTTATAGTCTTCTCCGATTTTTGCCATAAATTACTTAGCGTTACAATAGAGGCCTTATTTCTACCATTAAAGTCTTTCAGTCCATCCAAATTGAGGCGGTCGCTAAATTGTTCATCCTGCCAATTAGAAATGAAAACTCCTACTCCTGATCCTCCCAGCGCCTGATAATCAGAAACATTCGCATAACTTATTAGAAAGGGCATATTGATTTTATTCAGTTCAGACAAATCTATGGGGTTATCTTTTAAAACCAGTCCGAAAGCATCTATGTTGGCAACATAACTGCTGAGCATATTCAATCGCTCAAGATCATTATTCTCAACACTAACATCCACGGATATGGGTCTGGAGGGGTCTGTCTTTTTTATTTCTGCAAGTAAATTATTTAACCATTTCAAGTATGCATTTTGCTGGTACATCAGTTCTGGCTGGAAATAGCTGTCACTTAGTTTTTGTAAAACGGGGTTTCCGATGTTCCAAGCAACTATTTTTTCATTTTCGATTTGGCTCTTTATCGTATTAAGTATTTTGTTGGCTAGTTTTTCGGGTCTAAGTTTATTGTTCAAAAAATCAATATCTTCTGGAATATAGAAGCTATAATGAATATTCATATTTTTAATCCTGGCAGCTTCAAACATATTACGGTCATAGATATCCGGACCATTCGATTTGATGGTATTTATACCGATTTTCTTCATTTCCGAGAAATCGTTCATCAACTCTTCCTTGGTAAATACGTGCTTACTTTTGACCCAGTCCTGTCCTTTATTATAATTAACCCCTTGGATATTGGTAAATTGCTTCTTGAATGGCCTACTTGAAATAGTGGCTGACGCAGTGTGAGAAAAGGTTAAGTGATAGTCTTTAAAATTAAACTTAGATTCCAATATTTTGGGTTGGTTTTTAATATCCTTTAGAGCAGACTGAGTGTGGGGGTCATATTGATTTTGATTGAAAATTACCCCTTTGAAAATATCTTGATTAAGTGTTTCAAGATTTATATTCTCAGCGGGATTTATTAGATTGTTGTTTAACAGGAGTACTGGAATGTTGTAATGAGCCAATTCAGAACGGTAAGACAAATCGTTTCCTGCGGTAGTTACTAGCCAATCTACTGTACTTTTTCCAGGAAACAGAAACTGTCCTCGGGGTATCAGGACTGGATTCCAAGCCCAAATGGTATTGTAAACGGTTTCTTGCTTGAATATGGTGCAAATGTGTTGCCACGCATGGTTAAACTCCGTTGCAGTTGCAGTAGAATCTCCTTTCGAGTGATTTTTTAGGGTTACCCCCGTCAGGTTGTCGAAGTAAATATAAATGGGTTGGTCTAACGCCTTAATTTTGAGGGCCATTTGACGAATGTATCTGTCATAGTCTCCATTTGAAATGCGTGGGAAAATACTTTGATGATGGTCTTGGCTCAAAGCGCCTGTCGATGCAAGAGAGTCTGGGTGAAGCTGCCAAGTGAGCATGGGAATGGCATCGTTAGCATACACCTTTTGGATAATTTGAAAGGTTTTGGTGAGGCTTTTGTCGTCTCCCCAACTCGTAGGGATATTCACGATGTCCGACATGAATTGATCGGTATTTACATTACTAGACGACCAGTTTGTCCCCGCAAGGAATATGTTTTTTTTGTTGATAGGGGTATATTTAGATGTCTCTTTACTATTGTGATTGAAGTAGATGAGCGTGCCCACTATTACGCCTGTAAGTAGTAATGCGAATTGGCGGACGAGGTGATAAACTTTACGTCGAAAAATCCAGAATATGCTTTTTAATCTTTCAAAATAATTTATCCAAGAACTAAATCCAGCATTTTCTTTTTGCCAGATACGGATATATTGTTGTCGGCTG
>CAXBLH010000227.1:0-8704 GCA_963976315.1 uncultured Dyadobacter sp. | reverse complement strand
TTACTGGCTATTTGCACGGACGTGCAGGAGGATGGCCTCATTACTACAGTAAGAGCAATAGCGACTACAACAACACCAAGGAAAAGCTTGAAACCATTCCTTATTTTGATGTTGTTAATTTTGCCAAAAGAATCACCGTTCCAGGGTATTATATGTGGGGCTTTAATGATGAAACTTGTCCACCAACTTCCATGCATGCCGCCTACAATGAAATCCCTGCAGCAAAAGAGTTAATCTTGTTTCAGGATACCGGTCACTGGACTTACGCAGAAGAACGGGATCAAATGTCCAATTGGCTTTTAGAAAAACTGAAAAGTCAAAAATAACTGATTTGAATTTACCCATTGAAATCATGAACAGACGCCACTTTATAGAAAAATCCGTGATTGCGGGAGCTTCCTTCTCCGCGCTGCCGTTATTGACTTCCCTGCATAGGACTGAAAAGTACAAAACCGCCATTATAGGCACTGGATGGTGGGGAACTAATATCTTACGAACCGCCATTGCGTCGGGAGAGTCCAAGGTAGTAGCCCTATGTGACGTAGATAGTAACCAATCGAAAAAATGCTGGGATGAACTATCAAAATTAACGAGCGATCGACCCAAGGTATACAAGGATTACCGCGAAATGCTTCTCAAGGAAAAACCTGAAGTAGTAATTGTGGCTACTCCAGACCATTGGCATCCATTGTGTTGCATTGCTGCCATAGAGGCAGGAGCCCATGTTTATGTAGAAAAGCCTATTTCACATACAATTATGGAAGGAAGGGCCATGGTAAATGCCGCCAGAAAATATGGCAGAACCGTTCAGGTAGGAACCCACAGAAGGGTATCGCCACATAATATTTCTGGAATGGATTTTCTTAAATCTGGAAAAGTAGGGCAAATTGGAATGGCGAGGGCATTTGTTCATTATGGCGGTGGAGCCGGTCAAAAAACTGCGGACAGTCCGATTCCGGAGGGTTTAGACTGGGATTTTTATTGCGGTCCCGCAGAATATGTTCCCTTCAATAGTACCATACACCCGAAAGGATTTAGAAATTATTTGAATTTCGCAAACGGTACATTGGGCGACTGGGGTATTCATTGGCTTGACCAAGTGCTTTGGTGGTCGGGTCAAAAATATCCCAAAAAGGTGTATTCCACTGGCGGGCGAGCTATCAAACAAGACAATACCGATGCGCCCGATCATCAGGTAGCAGTTTATGATTTTGATGGATTTACACTAGAATGGGAACACCGTACTTTTGGAGGCAATAAAGCTGAAAAGACGCACCCGCAACAAGCCGTCGGAGTCTATTTTTATGGTACGGAAGGCACCTTTCACATGGGGTGGATGGATGGTTGGACATTTTACCCTAACAATCCAAACAAACCAGTTATTCACCAAGAGCCACAATTGAATAGCCCCGACAATCAGAACATCAAAGAGCTCTGGGCTAACTTTATAAGTTCTATCAGTTCGAAATCAACTCCCGTTTGTGACATAGAAATTGGACAGCAATCTACAAATGTTGCCCTACTTGGGATGCTTTCCTACAAACTAGGCAGGAGCATTATTTGGGATGGAGAGAAGGAAATTATTGTGGGCGATGCAGAAGCAAATAAGTTACTAAGACGTAATTATCGGGGGGAATGGGTTTACCCTGAAGTATAATAAAAAGTGCCACCTCACAAGATAGTAAGGTGGCACTTTTTAATCATTATTATGATTAATCTATTTTGATAACCTCAGCCGGAATGTTGTACTGAAGCACCAATTCTTTTGTAAATCTAACATGGCCCTTAGGAGCTAGCAAGTATAATTTTGCACCTTTCATACCAGCCAATTCACTCAAAAGCTTCCATTTTGATACACTGCCACGTGGTTGATCCGTTTTAAGGGAAACCTCAAGATAGTGTCTATTGAACATATTTACACCCGTAACGTCAGGTATGAATTTTTCATTGTCAGCTGCCCTCTCATATCCAGTTGGTGTATCATAACCTTCAATGTTGGCTTGAATTTCTTTGAAACCGTGTGCTTGGGCCCATTTGACCGCAAGAGGTATAAAATTTTCTTTGTCCATAATATCACAAAAATAAATCTTCGATTGGCCGAAGATTAAAATATAGTTATCGTTTGCTATTAAAATGAGGAAACTTACGCTCACACAGAGCTAACTGGAGTGCACGTCTTAAAACAGTTGTCAAAGTTACCATTTTTAGAGATTAAAAGCAAATCCCACTCCTCCCCGACTAGTCTTCCAGCTCCTCCAAAAGATTTCGGTAGGCGCTCAAAAGCTCCATTTCTACCTTATTTTGGCCAAAAAGCTTCGCTAATTTTATCCCTACTAAATATATTTCTAATGCTTTATCGAAATTATTTAAACTCACATGTAGCTCTGCGGCTTGGTAGTAAGTCGGTAAATAATTGGGATGATTCCCGAGTAATTCATCAAAAAAGTGAATACTTTTTCCTACATCGGTTTTTAAATACTCCATCGCCAACCCATAAATATTAAAAGGATCTTGCGGGTCTTCCTGATAAAATTCTATTAATTGTTCTAATAATGTCTTAGTCATTTGCGGTTATTATGCTTGCATACTAATTGAGTTTTTCCGTATATTGCAAGAACAAAGATAGCCTTAGAAAAATCAAATTATTCAATTTTTATACGAAATGAAAATATTAGTCTGTATTACAAATGTCCCCGACACAACCGCTAAAATAGGTGTAAGCGCTGATCATAAAAGCATTTCCACTAATAATGCTCCTTATATAATCGGCCCATACGATGATTATGCCTTGGCACGTGCGGTAGAACTTAGAGACCAAACAAGCGGAAAACTGACGGTCTTGCATGTTGGAGGCCCGGAAGCTGATCCACAAATTAGAAAAGCCCTTGCCATTGGTGCCGACGATGCCATCCGCATTAACTTAACGCCAGAGGATTCCTTTGTTACTGCCGAGCAAATCGCCCATGTTGCTACTGAAAATCAGTATGACTTAATATTAATGGGCAGGGAGAGCTTGGATTTCAATTCAGGCGTGGTACATGGATTGGTGGGCGCGATGCTCAATATCCCATCCTATTCCCCAGTAATGAAGTTGGACATTGCCGATTCAGTAGTAACCTTTACCCGTGAAATTGATGGAGGGAAGGAAGTCCTTGAAGCCACTTTACCTTTAGTACTAGGCTGCCAAGAGCCTATTGCCGAATGGAAAATTCCTAACATGCGCGGCATTATGACGGCAAAATCCAAACCCTTTCAAGTTTTAGAGCCTATTGAAGCCTCCGTGATGACCAAACCCTTAGAATTTACACTGCCAAAGCCAAAAGGAGATTGCAAAATCATCCCCCTCGAAGAGATAGACTCACTTGTAAAATTACTACAAACCGAGGCAAAGGTATTATAGGTATACCCGCTTTGAAGTTAAATAATAACTATCCACTTAACATACATTACCATGTCTGTACTGGCATTTTTAGAAATAGATAATGGAACTATTAAAAAAAGTTCTCAGGAGATAGTAAGCTTTGCTAAAAAAACGGCTGACTTGTTACAGCAATCTGTTACAGCAGTTTTAATTGGCAATATCAACCAGGAAGCAGCAGCTGAAGCGGGTAAATTTGGTGCCAAAAAAGTAGTAGTGGTAGCCGATTCAAAACTGCATGAGGAGAACGCAACTGCATTTGCACACGTTTTGGCACAAATTGCCCAAGCAGAAGAATCAAAGCTAATTATATTAGGCAAATCCGGTTTGGCGGATGCCATAGCAGCGCGTACGGCTGCTAAGCTGAAAGCAGCTATTGTTTCTGGGGTCATAGCTATTCCTGAAATAGGAGAATCTTTTAAAGTGAAACGGAGCATTTTCACCGGGAAAGCCTTTGTGACTTCCGAAATATTCGCGGATACCAAAATTTTGGTGGTTAATAAGAACTCTGTAGAAGTTACCGAAGATGGGGAAACCGCCGAAGTAGTCGCTATACCTGTAGAATTAGAAGATCAAGACTTTAATTTTAAGCTAATCAGTAAAGAAAAGGCTTCCGGCGATATTTCCCTCACCGATGCCGACATTATCGTGTCCGGCGGACGGGGCATGAAAGGCCCAGAAAACTGGCAATCCTTACTAGACCTAGCAGCCGAACTTGGGGCGGCTACGGGATGCTCCAAACCGGTGTCGGATCTTGATTGGCGACCACATCATGAGCACATTGGTCAAACGGGTATTAAGGTTGCCCCAAACCTGTACATTGCTTGTGGTATTTCTGGAGCAATCCAGCATTTGGCCGGTGTTAATGGCTCCAAAAATATACTCGTAATTAACAAAGATCCGGAAGCGCCCTTTTTCAAAGCGGCAGATTATGGTATCGTTGGAGATGTTTTCGAAGTTTTACCAAAGTTGACCGAAGCAATTAAGAAGGCAAAATAAAAATTAAATGCTTGTGTAACCGCTGTATGACAGCAATTTAAAACTTAAAAAGCACTTTTAATTTCAGTAAATCTATACATAACCTGTTTTGCATTTTTTTATGCAGGACAGGTTATTTATTTTTGCAACTTTATTAACCCTTCGAAAAATTTAGGGTTTTATTGAAACAGCAGACTTATAGCAAATAAAGTTTAGACTTTTTAAATCAAAATTGATCTTAGCCAAAAGTCACAACTATATAATCGTGAATAAAATAAAATTAGAAATACTAGGCCTAAGTCCTAGTCAGTCGCAAGCAGGTTCATTTGCCTTAATCTTAGGAGAGGAATTGGGTAACCGACGACTACCCATTATCATTGGAGTATTTGAGGCTCAGGCTATCGCCGTTCAAATTGAAAATATCGTCCCAAATCGTCCAATGACGCATGATTTGTTCAAATCATTCGCCGATGGTATGAATTATACTTTAAAAGAAGTATACATTTCTGAACTAAAGGAAGGTATTTTTTATGCCAAAATTATCTGTACGGACAAGCTTCGTGAAGTTGAAATTGATGCAAGACCCTCTGATGCTATCGCAATAGGATTAAGATTTCAAATCCCTATTTTTACCAATGAAAGCATTCTTTCAGAAGCCGGAATAGTTTCAAACTCTGAGATTGAAGATGATGAACTCAATGAAGAAGATCAAATCATTGAAACCATTCAACCGAAAAGGACCAGACAGCAACTTCATGATATGTCATTAGAAGACCTCCAAAGGCTTTTGGACGATGCTTTGGCAAAAGAAGATTATGAAAAAGCAGCTAAAATTCGCGATGAAATTGGAAGTCGTAACTAAGAAATAGTTGCATTACGTTAAAATTAGTTAACATTTTAATGGTTAATGACTGGTTTTATCAATATTCATTACTTTTGTTGAGATCGTAGTTGATTTCAAATCACACGACAGTTTCGAAATCCATCACGTATGCCGAAGAAAAAAAAGATTGGTAGTTATCCAAATGCAATGATTGTCATGAGCCTAAGTGCCGCACTTTTCCTAATCGGATTTTGTGGTTTATTAGTGGTACAATCTAAAAAATTAGTTTCCATCATTCGTGAAAATATAGAAGTAAGGATATTCTTAGAAAAAAGGATCACCGAGCAAGGGCAAGATTCGATCCTTACTGTCATTAAGAACCAACCTTATGTACTAGTATCCTCGGAAACGACTCCGATTACCTTTGTATCAAAGGAAGAGGCCGCCAAAGAGTTTATTGAAGGTACCAAGGAAGATTTCACAACGCTTCTAGGAGAAAATCCTCTACGGGATAGCTATCGGGTCAAAATTGGGGAAGATTTCTTTGAAGAGGCTAAATTACAACAGATCAAAAAAAGTCTTGAAAACCTTGACGGCGTATACGAAGTGGTATATCAGGAAGATTTGGCAGACAGCATCAATCGTAACGTTTCGAAAATTTATACAATCCTGGCAAGCTTTGCTTTAATAATGCTCGTTATTATCGTCCTACTGATCAATAACACGATTAAGCTGGCTATTTATTCGCAGCGTTTTTTAATTAGAAGCATGCAGCTCGTAGGTGCTACCAATGGTTTTATACAACGGCCCTACATTATGAGAGGAGCGATGCAAGGACTAACTGGGGGCATATTGGCGGCAGGTTTGCTGATGGTATTGCAACAAGTTGCCATCAACAATATTGAAGGACTGGCGGTGCTGCAAGAACTAGACAAGATCTTTATACTACTCGGAATCCTAATAGTGCTGGGCATTTTGATTGGCATAGCCAGTACCTATCAATCCTTGGCTCGTTATTTAAAAATGACACTGGATGAACTTTATTAGCACATTTTTTTGAAAAATTAAACATATACATTCATGCCCAATTCCAAAGAAAACATGCCCTTTGCGGCTAACAATTACACGACCATGCTGATTGGTATGGCCATTATTTTAGGTGGTTTTTTTATTATGACATTGGATACCGAAGAATTTGGTTTTGGAATGTTAGGCCTTACAGTAGGTCCTTTGGTTACTATTGTGGGTTTTGTAGTTGAATTTTGGGCCATTTTAAGCAAACCTAAGGCATGACTATTTGGCAGGCCATAGTATTGGCAATCATAGAAGGAATTACAGAGTTTTTGCCTGTTTCCTCCACAGGACATATGATTATAGCTTCCTCTTTCATGGGAATTAGTCATTTGGAATTCACTAAAATGTTTACCGTAAATATTCAGTTTGGAGCTATACTTTCGGTGATTATTTTATATTGGAAGCGATTTTTTCAAACCACCGATTTTTACTTTAAGTTACTAGTTGCATTTTTACCTGCAGCAGTATTTGGGTTACTATTAAATGACCTTATTGATTCACTTCTTGAAAATGTGATCGTAGTGGCAGTGTCCTTATTAGTGGGCGGTATCATTTTAGTTTTCATTGATCGAATCACCAACGAAGAAGTTGCGGACCGTGAAATCGGTTATTTCGATGCTCTGAAAATCGGTTTGTTTCAGTGTATTGCTATGATTCCAGGTGTTTCTCGCTCGGCTTCAACTATCATTGGAGGTATGCTACAAGGTTTGTCGAGAAAACAAGCTGCGGAGTTTTCGTTTTTCTTGGCAGTTCCTACTATGGCTGCGGCAGGAGGTTATAAATTACTCAAAACCTACGATACCATTCAGGCAGAAGATATAAAAATACTGCTCATTGGAAACTTGGTGGCATTTATTGTCGCTATGATGGCTATTAAATTCTTTATTTCATTTTTGACGAAATATGGATTTAAGGTATTTGGATATTATCGTATTGTATTGGGCATTATCCTATTAGGTTTGCTAGCATCAGGATATAAGCTCGATGTGATTTAATACGATAAGGAACTTTTTATTTTATTTGAACTTTGAATAACGAAAACAGTCTTCCAGACGAAGGAGAGGTAATACTTATAGATAAGCCATTGGAATGGACTTCTTTTGATGTAGCCAACAAATTAAAACGCGCTTGCAAATTCAAAAAAATAGGACACGCCGGAACTCTTGACCCGTTAGCAACGGGTCTGCTTATTTTATGTACAGGCAAGAAAACAAAACAGATCGACAGCTATCAAGCTCAAGAAAAGGAATATACTGGAGTTTTTGTTTTAGGGAAAACGACGCCCTCGATTGATTTAGAAACGGCATTTGATGCAGAATACCCTACAGACCATATCGACAAAGCTTTACTGGAAGAAGCCAAAAACAAACTTACCGGAGAGATAGAACAAGTACCCCCTATCTACTCAGCAGTGAAGGTAGGCGGTGAACGTCTGTATAAAAAAGCGCGTCGTGGCGAAACCGCTGAAATAAAAAAACGGGCGGTGACAGTTTCTCTTTTTGAAATTGATGACAGCAATTTTCCAGAAATAGGGTTTAAAATTATCTGTACCAAAGGTACTTATATAAGAAGTATGGTCCGGGATTTTGGAGAATTATCCAATAGCGGAGCGTATCTCAAAACGCTTCGCCGAACAAGAATTGGATCCTTCTTGGTTGACAATGCCTCTGACTTAACCACCTTTATACAGGAAAAAAGAGCGGCTTTAAATTTACCAACAGAATAATGGAGATTTATCACAGCCTAGATGCTATAAAAGGACTAAAAAATGCGGTAGTTACCAGTGGCACTTTTGATGGCGTACATATAGGACACCAAAAAATATTAGCACGCTTAAATGAAATAAGTGCCCTGAATGAGGGGGAATCGGTGGTATTAACTTACTGGCCGCATCCAAGAATGGTGGTTTCGGAAAACAGCCAAAACTTACAGCTTTTATCTACCATAGATGAAAAGATTCAACTTTTTGAGTCGCTCCATATTGACCATTTAGTCATAATCCCCTTTACTCGCTCGTTTTCAGAATTAACATCTGTTGCTTTCATCCAGCAGATTTTGGTAGAAAAAATTGGTACTAAAAAGTTAATTATTGGTTACGACCATCGCTTTGGTAAAAACAGAGAGGGTAGTTTTGATTTTTTAAAGGAAAATTGCAGTCAATTTGGATTTGAAGTAGAAGAAATACCTCGGCAAGATATTGAGGATATGGCCATTAGTTCGTCAAGAATTAGAACGAATCTTTTAAACGGCAATATTACAGAAGCAAATGAACTATTGGGTAGAAATTATAGTCTTTCTGGAATAGTTGTCAAAGGGAAACAACTGGGGCGTACCATTGGTTTTCCAACTGCTAACATCCAGATTCAGGAAGAACATAAGTTGATTCCTGCAAATGGAAGTTATGTCATTAA
>CAXBLH010000226.1:0-8771 GCA_963976315.1 uncultured Dyadobacter sp. | reverse complement strand
TCCGCTCAGGGGGCGCCATCTGCAATGTCACATTGAGCTTAGTCGAAATGCTTTTTTAGGGCTATAAGCAAAAGGCAATAAGCATTAGGCAGCCTCTGCTGTTAACCGTTTCGACGGATCGTTTTTTAGGCATTAGGCCGTAGGCTATAAGCATTAAGCAGTCTGTGCTTTTAACCGTATAGACGGACCGCTTTAATTTTTAACCACCCGATCCTGCTATTGCCCTTCGACTCCGCTCAGGGGGCGCCATCTGCAATGTCACATGGAGCTTAGTCGAAATGCTTTTTTAGGGCTATAGGCAATAGGCAATAAGCATTAGGCAGCCTCTGCTGTTAACCGTTTCGAAGGACCCGCTTTTACTTTTAACCACCCGATCCCGCTATTGCCCTTCGACTCCGCTCAGGGGGCGCCATCTGCAATGTCACATGGAGCGTAGTCGAAATGCTTTTTTGTGGCTTTAAGCAATAGGCCGTAGGCATTAAGCAGCCTCTGCTTTTAACCGTTTCGAAGAACCCACTTTCACTTTTAACCTCTAACTCCTATTCCCTACTTCGCTACTCCCCTAAACCTCTCCCCACGGCAATTTGCTGTTGTAATACAAATGCCCCTCGCGTACTACCAGTGGGGACTCAATGTTGTTGATATATAATTGGCCGGTGCCCAATCCTTGTGGTAAGGCATTTTTATATTTTGCGACAAATTGGGCAATGGCATTCAGCCCAATATTGGATTCCAATGCAGAGGTTATCCACCAGCCTACGCCAAGGCGGCCTGCAATTTCGATCCATTCTGATGTTTGTTGGAAACCTCCCAGAAGAGAAGGTTTTAAGATGATATAAGGAGGTTTAACCTTTTTTAACAATTCAAATTTCTTACGATAATCAAATAGGCCGATTAGCTCCTCATCCAGAGCTACGGGAACGGGCGACTGGGCACAAACCTCGCGCATAAAATCCGTCTGACCAGCTGCTATTGGCTGTTCAATAGAATGCAGTTCATAGCGTGCCAACTCCTTCAATTTCTCATATACATCGTCTCGGGTAAACGCACCATTAGCATCCACTCTTAGCGTAATTTGTGCTGATGAATATCGCTTCCTGATACGCTCTAAAACCATGCATTCCTTATCAAAGTCAATAGCTCCCACCTTCATTTTAAGAGTTGTAAAACCCTGTCTAAGCTTTTCTTCTACTTGGGCAGCCATGGAATCGTAGGTTCCCATCCATATCAACCCATTCATTAATATACCTTCTACACCATCGGAGAAGGTGTTTTCATAAATTTTCCGGGATGCACCTTGCATAATATCCAGCAGTGCAGTTTCGATACCAAATCTAATAGAAGGCAAATGTTCCGGAACCAGCTGGTTCAAGATTATATTAATATTAAAAGGAAAAACGTCTAACTCAAATTGATTAAATAAGTCGCAAATAGACTGTAATTGCTCCTCGAAATCGGGTAAATCGTCTAGGCTTAATCCAGGAAGAATACCACATTCCCCCACGCCTACTACGCCCAATTGCTCCGAATCTTTAATCTTTAAAAAGTAACATTTTTTTTCAGTCAATACACCTCTTGAAGTACCAGCCTTCTTCTTAAAATACAGGGTATAGGGTTGGTATGTTATGGTTAACGGCATATTTTGTTTGGTGTCGATTTAGTAAAAGGCGTCAAAATTAGACAAAAATTATGTAATTATGCGGATAAGATGTCACTACATAGAGCGATCAATATATTACTCTTGCCATTTTCAGCGATCTACGGATTGGTAACCACCATTCGAAATCTACTGTTTCAGGCCAAGGTGCTGCCCCAAAAGCAAGCACCCCAATATGTTATTGCAGTTGGCAACCTTACTTTGGGTGGTACTGGAAAAACGCCGGTTACCGAATATTTAGTTCGAGAATTACAGCACCAGTTCAAATTAGCCATTTTAAGCCGTGGCTATGGTCGCAAAACCAAAGGCTTTCATTGGGCCACCCCTACTAGTACCACGCGTTGTATTGGCGACGAGCCCATGCAATTTTATGAAAAATTCAGTCCCGGAGTGGTCGTGGCCGTTTCTGAAAATAGGTTTCTAGGCGCAACTAAAATTCAGGAAACACACTCGAAAGTACAAATTATTATACTCGACGATGCTTACCAACACCGCTCCATTCAACGGGATATCAATATTTTATTAAATGATTATAACCGTCCCTTTTACGAAGACTATCCTGTACCAGGCGGCCGCTTACGTGAAAGAAGAAGGGGTGCAAATCGTGCGGACATAGTATTGGTAACCAAATGCCCCACTCAGCTTACGGGGGCCACTAAGCTGCACATCAAATCAAAAATACATAAATACTGTGCCGCTGACACACCTATTGTTTTCGCAGGTATTAAATATGGAGCACCGAGCTTTTTGATCAACCAAGGTCAAGAAATTAAAAAAGTATTAATCCTAACCGGTATTGCCGCCCCGGAGACATTTATACAGGAATTAAATAAGAGATATACGATCATAGGCACTAAAACTTTACCAGATCATTACAATTATACCGAAACCGATGTTAAAGAGCTTATTCGAAACCTAAAAAGCAATACTTTTGTACTTACTACCGAAAAAGACTTTGTAAAGCTAAGGCCATTGGTAATGAATACCCCGCTCGCCAATAAAATTGCTTATATACCCATCGAAGTCGATTTCGGTCCCGACAAAAACACTTTTGATCAGTTTATTCAGCAAAAACTCGATCAAATAAAATAAATGAACCGTTGAAAGACGTAGTGTATATATGAATTTAAAGCATTTTTCTTTTTTAGTATTCCTTCTGGCGATTCTTTCAAGCCCTGTTGCTATTGGACAAATTAAGCTTCCCGGCGGAATGCCAGTTCCCACGGGAGGCGGCGGTGGCGGAGGAGGAGGTGCCATTTTGGATGATAGTACTAAGTCCATTTATGGCCCACTTACTACGGAGTTTTACTATGAAAAGGATATCCTAAACAACCGTGATTCTTTGCGTTTTAATGTAGATACGACCTTATTGAATTACCAGCGTTGGACCCCCGTCGAAAAGTCCTGGGGAACTTTAAACGACTTGGGGAATGTTGCCACGGCCTCTTATAGTATATTTTTCAAAACCAGAGACGATATTGGTAAACAGCTCGGCATGCGGGCTTATGATGCGTATGCGATCAAACCAGAAGAGGTCGCCTACTATGACACCCGCTCACAGCACACGGAAATACAGTTCTATTCGGGGCCCAAAAAAGTATCCGCTGGACGGTTTAGCTATACCCAAAACTTTGGCCCACGATTTAATATAGGTTTCAAAGCGCAAAGGCTTACTTCTGCGAAGCAATATGGCTCTTACAGTAGTGTTAGTAGTGAAGCCATGCTAGGTCAAAACTGGACTTTTCTTGCGCATACCAGTTTTTATTCCAAAAATAAAAAATATTTGTTGCTGGCATATTACCGCCATTTAAACCAAAAAGTACGCGAACAAGGGGGCGTTATTCCAGATACACTCATTGGTGGCGATGGCATCTATACCTATGACGGTGCAGCTCGTATTAGTGACGACGCCAATTCTTGGGAAAGACGACAAGGCATACACCTTTATCACCAATACCGGCTCGTGAATGGTTTCCAGGTTTTCCAGCAGATCGACTACCAAAGCACCATTAATCGGTACTCTGATTTTGATATGTCTACCGGCCTGACCAATGGAATATATCAACAGTCGTATAACAACGCCTTAAAAACCCAGCAAGGCCTCTTCTATAAACTGGTAGATAACAAATTTGGTATAAAAGGCACCTTTTCTGGCTTTAACTATCGTGCCTATGTCCGTCAGCGGCTCTTTAGCTTAAAAATGGAAAATCAGGCAGTCAATGAAACTGGATCTCCATACACTCGGTACCGTACTGGCCTAAAATTTGAAAACATGATCGGGCTTTGGCTTGGATATTATTTTAAAGACTCCACCCAATATCTTACCGCTGAAGGAGAACATTTACTCGGCAAGGATTTAAAACTAAAAGGGGAAATCACCACCAAATGGGCTCGGGCTGGCTATCAGACCATCCTCACCTCTCCGGACATGCTCATGGACTATTACAATAGTAATATTCTGCGCTGGAACAATAACTTTAAAATGGAATGGGTCAATTCCATCTATGGATCTATCCCTATCAAGACAGAGAAATTAGACTTTACCCCTGAACTTCAGTATCATTTTGTCAGGCAACACCTCTACTATGATGAAAATGCAATTGCCCAGCAGTATGGAAAATCCGTCAACCTTGTCCGCATTGGGGCCGTTACTAACCTTCATTTAAATCGTTGGAACTTTACCGCCAAAACCTATTACACCTTAAACGATACCAAATCAATTATCCGTAATCCCGACCTGCTTGCCAGCGGACAAATCACTTTCGACTTTACTTATTACCAAGCTTTATACATTCAACTCGGTCTGGCTGCTAATTACCGTAGTGCCTACGAAGCGTATGCCTACATGCCCGTTACTCAGCAGTTTCACGTACCCAATGGCCTATACGCCGACCAGCAGACCAAACAATATTTCGTCACTGATGCTTTTGCCAATTTGCGAATCAAAAGAGTACGGGTTTTTCTAAAATTCAGTTATCTGAACATGGATTTATGGGGACTCTTCCCCAAAGGAGTATACCAAAGCCCCGGATACCTCAACCTCTCCCGCTCTTTCAGCTTCGGCATAGACTGGCCCCTCTTTGATTAATCCCAAATGTGCTTCAAGTTAAAAGACCGCTTTTTTAGGCCGTAAGCAATAGTCAATAAGCATTAAGCAGCCTGTGTTTTTAACCGTATCGACGGACCCGCTTTTACTTTTAACCGCCCGATCCTGCTACCACCCTTCGACTCCGCTCAGGGGACGGCTGCTGCAATGTCACATTGAGCTTAGTCGAAATGCTTTTTTGTGGCTTTAAGCAATAGGCTGTAGGTAATAAGCATTATAAGCAGCCTGTGCTTTTAACTTTTTGTTAATATTCACCAAAAGGAGCCACTTTTAACTACCCGATCCTGCTACCGCCCTTCGACTCCGCTCAGGGGACGGTTGCTGCAATGTCACATTGAGCCTAGTCGAAATGCTTTTTTGTGGCTTTAAGCAATAGGCTGTAGGCAATAAGTAGCCAGTGCTTTTACCGGAGCGACGGACCGCTTTTTAGGCCGTAAGCAATAGGCAATAAGCATTAAGCAGCCTGTGTTTTTAACATTGAACCGTTTCAAAGGACCCGCTTTTACTCTTTAACCACCCGATCCTGCTACCGCCCTTCGACTCCGCTCAGGAGACGGCTGCTGCAATGTCACATGGAGCTTTGTCGAAATGCTTTTTTGTGGCTTTAAGCAATAGGCTGTAGGCTATAGGCATTAAGCGACCTGTGCTTTTAACTTTTTGTTAATATTCACCAAAAGGAGCCACTTTTAACCACCCGATCCTGCTACCGCCCTTCGACTCCGCTCAGGGGACGGCTGCTGCAATGTCACATTGAGCTTAGTCGAAATGCTTTTTTAGGGCTATAAGCAATAGGCTGTAGGCAATAAGCAGCCAGTGCTTTTAACTTTTAACATTTTTTACCCTTTACCCCTTTTTTTAACTTTTCGACGGACTGTTTTTATGCAAAACACTATTTTTACATTTTTACTGACAGAATTACGCCTAAATAATAATAAAAATGTCCCTTACCACTTTGGGTTTAGAATTACCTACTGACCCTCGCTGGGTTGATATTGCTGCAATGCGGATCGGAGATATATTGATAGACCATGCCTATTGTGAGCAAAAGGCTGCTTCCTCCTGTATCTCCCTGATTGTCCATTATCCCGAAAAAACACAACTGGTGGAAGTCCTTACGCCTATTGTTGCAGAAGAATGGGGGCACTTTCAACGGGTGTTGAAGGAGCTTAAAAAACGAGATCTAAGCTTGGGTAGACAGCGAAAAGACGAATATGTAGGCCAACTCATGAAGCTCGTGCGTAATAAGGGAGATTATGAGGAAGCGCTCTTAGACCGACTTTTAATATGCGCTTTGATTGAAGCAAGAAGTTGTGAAAGATTTAAAATCCTTTCCGAAAACCTTTCAGACAAAGGGCTTTCCAAATTTTATCGGGAGCTGATGGTGTCAGAAGCAGGTCATTACCGAACTTTCTTGGCACTCGCAGAAACCTATTCCTCCAAAGAAACTGTTAGGGAACGCTGGAAACAATTTCTACATGTTGAAGCAGAAATAATAAAGAACCTAGATCCAAATGCCTTGCGAATACATTAAAAATGCAAATTTTACAGATAGAATTTATTTTAAATTGTAGCTACCTTTTTACAACTCGCTATTAATAATTAAAATCAACTATGATCTATTTTTAGCAGTAATAATTTGAGAACCACCATTCAAGGATATTAATTTATTATTATCTTTTCTTTTGAAGCGTATATACCGTTCTTGGAAATATCACATTTATAATCAAAACGTTTACAAGTACAGCCACTATTTTAATATTTCAACATAAAATCCAATATTTTGATACAATATATGGTTGAAAGTGATCTTTTTTAACTTAAATTTGCCCAACTCAACTAAATTCAATATTCCGGAGTTATAAATTATCTGTTTTACCCTCATCAGATAGTTATCAAAATCCGGAAAAAATTATGTTTAACTGGCTGTTCAATAAAAAAGAAACCAGGGAAGTTAATCTATCACATTTGGGTATAGATATTCATTCCCACCTGATCCCAGGTATCGACGATGGTGTCGAAACATTGGAGGAATCGTTGGCGATGATTGAAAAATTTCAAACACTTGGTTACAAACAACTATATACTACACCCCATATCATGTGGGATTGTTACCGCAACACCCCCGAAATAATTCAAGAAGGATTACAAAAAGTACGAGCTGCTGCCCAAGAGGCGGGCTTCACCATTGAATTATTTGCTGCCGCCGAATATTTTATAGACGAACACTTTATGGAGCTGGTTCGGGGTGAAAAGAAAATGCTCACCTTACCCGGTAACCGGCTACTGGTAGAGCTCCCCTATTCCACCCCACTACTGAATACCTCTGAAACGTTATTTACTTTAATTGAAAAAGGATACCGGCCCGTATTGGCACATCCTGAAAGATATACGTATTATTATTCAGACCCTACCATCTATCAGAAATACTGTAAGCAAGGTTGTGAACTCCAAGTGAATGCCCTTTCCCTAGGGAATTACTACGGAGATAAGGTACAAAAAATGGCGGAATGGCTGTTAAAAAACGAACTAATCACCTTTTTAGGCTCCGATGCACATCGCATGCAACATCTGGAAATGATTGGTAAAGGCATTAAAGCCAATTGGTTAGAAAAATACCCATTTAAAAATGCAAATCTTATGATTTAAATAGTAACCCTATAACATTTAAAGCAAACCCATGTCAAATATTATCCAAGGTATAAATTAAATAAACTAGAAGACATTCATGTTTTTTGTAATATATATTCTATTTTTGTGATATATATTTTATTAGTGAACCAGTATTACAATATATAAATGCGAAATCATTAAAGTACAACCTAATTTAATTCCGTCACCACATATGCTGCAAACAAAACACACCATAAAAACTAAAATATACACCTTATTCCTCTTAGGCGTACTCATCATCTCCGGGACATTTACCTCCTGCGTATCTCCAAAATCCATTATATATTTCCAAGGTGATACCCTATCTTACAAAGTAGACGAGATCACAGAATCTTATATTCCCACCATCCAGCCCAATGACATCCTGACCATTATCGTAGGTAGCCTAAGTGCAGAAGCCAACGAAATGTTCAATGCAGCCAATTCCATGACTACCGCTGGAGCAAATTATTCTAGTACAGGAAGTGGAGCAAAATTACAGCCGTTGGGTTATTTGGTACAAGCTGATGGTACTATAGAAATGCCACTTATCGGCAAAGTAAATATTGCGGGTCTTAAAACAATTGAAGCATCTGAGTTACTTAGAAATAAACTTCTTGAGTATTTAAAAGAACCCTCTGTAATTGTAAGGAATGTTAATTTTAAAATATCGGTGCTCGGGGAGGTAAGATCGCCATCCATTTATGTAATTCCCGACGAAAAAATTACACTTCCGCAAGTTCTAAGTATCGCAGGAGATTTGACAATTTATGGGAATAGAAAAAATGTATTAATAATACGAGAAGAAAATGGTAAAAGAGAATATGCACGAATTGATTTAACAAGCCGAGATATATTCAGTTCTCCTTATTACTACTTGCACAAAAACGATGTAATTTATATAGAACCAGTACAAGCCAGAATGCTTGAATCGGATATACGCTCTAGACGAGTTCCATTAGTAGCCAGTGTAGCTGCTGCGATAAGTACGATTGGTATCTTAATTTTAAATATCACTCGCTAATTAATACGCATAGAATTTACCTTGAAATACACAAACTTTCACATAAAAGACAACCACTATTCCACTATGCAACAGGAATATTTTGAAGAGGACGAACAAGAGTTTAATTTACAGCAATATATCCGTCGTTATTTCCGATACTGGTACTTATTTCCATTTTTTATAGCTGTTTGTTTAACCGGAGCCTTTTTCTACCTCCAGCTAAAACAGCCCATATTCAGTACCAAAACCACTCTCATGATTAAAGATGAGAAAAAGGGCCTTGGGGGTTCTTCTGGTGATATGCTTTCGGAATTAGGAGGACAATTTGGAGGCAATAAGCTGGTAGAGAACGA
>CAXBLH010000225.1:0-8774 GCA_963976315.1 uncultured Dyadobacter sp. | reverse complement strand
ATGACGCAAGTTACTAAAAAAACGCTCAATATAAGGGGACGAATTCTTGATCTATCCTCACCAAAGGTCATGGGTATTCTAAATCTTACTCCCGACTCCTTCTATGAAGGAAGTCGATTTCTTTCCTTACAGCAGGTGCTTGAAAGTGGTGCTAAGATGGCTGAAGAAGGAGCCACTTTTCTAGATCTTGGGGGATATTCAACAAGGCCGGGAGCAGGTGAGATTAGCGAGCAGGAGGAAATTGACAGGCTACTTCCAATTATCGAGCCTTTGAGTAAATTTTTGCCAGAGGTAATCCTATCAGTGGATAGTTTTCGTTCCAAAGTGGCTAGAAAAGCCGTGGAGGCGGGTGCACATATAATAAATGATGTATCCGGTGGGACTTTGGATAAGAATATGTTAAATACTGTTTTGGATTTACAAGTGCCTTATATACTTATGCATATGCGCGGTACCCCTCAAACGATGTCTCAATTAACGAATTATGATAATTTAGTAACTGATATTTTAAGGGAACTTCTTGAGACCATAAACTTATTAAGAAGTAGTGGTTTGCCGGATATAATCATTGACCCAGGTTTTGGGTTTGCCAAAACTATGGATCAAAATTTTGAGTTAATGGATTCGTTAGGTGATTTTCAGGCCACTGGTTGCCCGATTTTAGTGGGTATTTCAAGAAAGGGAATGATTTATAAAAAACTGGATATTATTCCAAATGACGCGCTTAATGGCACCACGGCTTTGCACATGCTTGCATTGGAAGGAGGGGCTTCTGTTTTAAGGGTACATGACGTATTGGCAGCCTCAGAAGCGATTAAACTATGGATGGCAACTAGGGTAGTATTTTAAAAAATGGTAATTTAGCAGCGTATTTTTTGATTCTTTTTATGCGTATTGGTTTTTTGAATGTCGGTTGGACAGATGTTCTCGATATATTTTTAGTTGCAGTTTTACTTTATCAGGTTTATACATTAGTTAGAGGTAGTATTGCGAGTAGGGTCTTCATGGGCTACCTGTTTGTGTACTTTTTTTACCTTGTGGTGAGAGGATTGGGGCTAAGCCTTTTGACGGCAATTCTTCAGTATTTTATGGGGGTAGGTGCCGTTGCTTTGATCGTTATCTTTCAACAAGAAATTAGAAGGTTTTTACTGATAATTGGCAAATCTACTATTTATACCAATAACGGTATTTTAAAACGGATATTGGGAAGTACAGTAGTTGATGTAAAGTCCAAGAACTTAAAGGAGATTGTGGAAGCAAGCAAGACAATCGCTGCTAGTTTTACAGGTGCCTTGATTGTAATTAATAAAAAAGATGACCTTGGCAAGTATGTAGAAACTGGCGATGAGCTGGATGCCATACTTTCGAAGCCTCTATTAGTCTCCTTATTTAATCAATATAGCGAGCTACACGATGGGGCTGTCCTGGTAATTGATGGTCGGCTTAAGGCAGCCAGATGTGTATTACCAGTTGCCGATGGTATTGATATTCCGTCTTCATTAGGGTTTCGGCACCGTGCGGGTATTGGCATGAGTGAAGCGACTGATGCACTGGTAATTGTAATCTCGGAGCAAACAGGTAAAATCTCCTTGGCAATCGAAGGAGAATTGATAGGGAATGTACCGATTTCCGAATTACATAGCCGCTTAGAAGCTTATTTATCAACGGATGTCAAAAGTTTTGCAGAATAACCCTATTAATTTTCAGGTACTTTATTGATTATTACATTTGTATTACCTATTTTTGCAGTCAGTTTGAGAAAGAGAATAATATTATCAATATACAATGGCAAATCATAAATCAGCTTTAAAAAGAATCCGTGCCAACGAAACGAAACGTTTGCGCAATCGCTATCAGCACAAAACTACTCGTTCGTATATCAAGAAATTACGCGAGACAACTGACAAAACAGTTGCAGTAGAAGTATTCAAAACTGTTTCTTCTATGTTAGATCGTTTGGCAAAGAAGAATATCATACACAAGAAAAAAGCGTCCAACCATAAGTCTAAACTTTCGAAGTTTGTAAATACGCTTGAGGTTGCAGCTTAAATAGACTATTTAAGATGTTAAAAAGGTTCCTTGCATAATGTATGTAAGGAACCTTTTTTTTTGAGAAAATTAGGACTGTGTTTTTTCATCACAAAACCCAATAATTAGGCGGTAATTATTGGGTTTTTGGGTACATTTTCGATATAAAATTTGTCAAAAATACACTTCTAAGTTTTCGATTGAAGGTTTATTTTAGTAATTTGCAAAGTAGTGAAAGAAACTTTGGTAGCTGTTTGTACAACTATCGGGGTTTCTTTCAGTTTGTAAAAGCAAATAAATAACCTTTTTTAATAATCAAATTCATTGAAGTTTATGAAAAAAATCGCACTTTTTGCCGGCTTAGTAGCCATGGGTACAGTACCAGCTGTTGCTCAGTCCACCATCAATTTTAATGCCAAAGGTATTGTCGTTCTATCTGACGGTGATATGGAAGCTTCTGCATTGGTGGATGGAAAGCTATTAACGGACATCGCAGCGAAAGACCAGTTAACAACCATTAAATTTCCAGCAGTACGTGGTACTAAGGGGGTAGGTAGTACTATAATTTCTAACTCTGCTATTGGCAATACAAAAACAATGGCTGTTCCGGCGTTTGGGCGTTTAGCCTTTGTTTTGGAAAATAAACTCAGACCAGCCGATGGAACCGTTGAATACAAGGATGTTTTAAATGAATTCCCGATTGGCGAGAAACTTTATGTAGTAGATATCATTAATTTGGCTGAACCAAAAGCTAAGTTTGGATTTCCGGTTGGAAAAAACCCTACTTCCATTGATATCAATAAAAATGAATTAATTATTTCAACCGAAGAGGCAGGAAAGCAATTAGTATTTATTGAAACTGCAGCTGATGGTAAACCTACACGGTTCCTGAATTTACCAGCTGCAATAGATTCTACCACTACTATTGTGGATCTTACTTGGCATCCATCGGGTGACTTTATCGGGTTTACGTTAAACAATGGTGAAGTTGGGATTTATAAAGTGATGAGAGAAGCGGGCAAGCTTAAAAATGTTGATTTGTTAGGTAAGCCTGTAAAAGTGGGAACCAAACCTACTTTTGGTACTTTTTCACCTGATGGAAAGCACTACTATATCTTAGATTCAAAAGCAGATCAGGGAAAGGGTGTTGAAGCAGGAGAGTTGTTTGTAGTAGATTTTTCGATGGATGGTTCAGCGGAGCATAAAATTGCTACCCAGGTACCTGTAGGTGTAAACCCGGGTTCAGTAGCGTTTAGCCCGGATGGCAGTCTGATGGTGGCCGTAAATGCTGCTAAAAGCGGTGTTCAGTGGACCGAAGCAGGTTCTGGTGTTGGTTCGTCATTAACATTATATAAAATAGGTGAAGATGGTGTGCCTGCAAAAGTGGCTGACTACCCCTTTGAAGGCATTTATCCTAGAAGCGTAGCCTTTGATAAAGATGGTTCTAACCTTGCTGTTACAGTTTTTGAATACCTTGAATTTGGAACTGGGAACGGTGCTGTTGAATTCTTTACAGTAACTAAAGGGGATGCGCCTGCCCTTAAAAAGCAAGATGCTAAAGTAAGTTTGGGTAAAGGAGCTCACACAGTGAGAGTAATACCTTGATCTAATATTGAGTTGAGTGCTTTAAAGCTCCAAAAAAGAGAGGCTGGTTCAGTTAAACCAGTCTCTCTTTTGCTATAATCGGGTTTTAAAAATAATTGTCTTGCAGTATATGTTATATTATTGGCATTATTTTCATAGTATCCGTTGTATCATGTATTTTGAGTAGGTTAAATCTAAATTTTCATTAGTATTTACGTACTTTTGCACTTTCGTTCATAAAAAAGGAAATATACAATGCTTACGGTTCAAAACGTATCGTTACGATACGGTAAAAGAGTTTTATTTGATGACGTTAATATAAAGTTTGTACCTGGTAACTGCTATGGTGTTATTGGGGCAAATGGCGCTGGGAAATCCACCTTTTTGAAAATTCTTTCTGGTGAAATTGAAGCTCAAACTGGGAAAGTTAGTTTAAATCCCGGTGAACGATTGACATTTCTTAAACAGGATCAATTCGAGTTTGATACATATAGTGTGATGGACACGGTTATTTTAGGGCACCAAAAGCTTTATAAAATAATGAAAGAACGTGAAGCCATCTACGAAAAAACTGATTTTACCGATGAAGATGGGGAAAAAGCAGCAGAATTAGAAGCTGAATTTGCAGATGTCAATGGTTGGGAAGCAGAAACAGAAGCGGCACAATTACTTAGTGGCTTAGGGCTTAGTGAAGACCTTCATGGTACTTTAATGAGTGACTTAAATGCCAATGATAAGGTTCGTGTTTTGTTAGCGCAATCCTTATTTGGTAATCCGGATGTTCTTCTTCTGGATGAGCCTACCAACAACTTGGATGTAGAAACGGTACTTTGGCTAGAAAATTTCCTTGCGGATTTTAAAAACACAGTTATTGTAGTTTCTCACGATAGGCATTTTCTGGATGAGGTTTGTACCCACGTGGTAGATATTGATTTTAGCAAAATTCAAATGTTTTCAGGAAACTACTCGTTTTGGTATGAATCGAGTCAGTTGGCTTTAAAGCAAAGACAAGATGCTAACAAAAAATCGGATGACAAGCGTAAAGAATTAGAAGAGTTTATACGGCGATTTAGTGCCAATGCTTCTAAGTCCAAGCAGGCTACTTCTCGTCAGAAATTACTTGAGAAACTTACAATTGACGATATTAAACCTTCATCTCGTAAGTATCCATACATCGCTTTTAAGCCAGAACGTGAAGTAGGGGATCAAATTCTGCATGTGGAAGGGTTGTCTAAAACTGCTGAAGATGGTACCGTATTGTTTAACAATATGTCGTTTACGGTGAATAAAGGTGATAAAATCGCTTTCGTCAGTAAAAATGTACTGGCTATCAGCGGATTTTTTGAAGTCGTTAGCGAGGAGGAAAAGGCGGATAAAGGCAACTTTACATGGGGTGTTACCATTACTAAATCCTATTTCCCAAAAGATCCTACTTCATTTTTTGATGTAGATCTAAACCTGGTGGATTGGCTGAGACAGTATTCGGAAGAAAAAGATGAAAGTTTTATTAGAGGCTTTTTAGGAAGAATGTTGTTCTCTGGAGAAGAATCCCTTAAAAAGGCGGAGGTTTTATCAGGAGGAGAAAAAGTGAGGTGTATGCTTTCTCGTACCATGCTTTCTTCTGCTAATGCTTTGGTGCTTGATGACCCTACTAACCATTTGGATTTGGAATCAATTACTGCTCTTAACAATGGCCTTATTGATTTTACAGGTTGTCTGTTATTCTATTCCCATGATCACCAGTTTGTTCATACTATTGCAAACAGAATAATTGAAATAGGTCCAAAGGGTATTATTGACAAATTGATGCCTTACGATGAGTACCTTAAAGATGACGGTGTTAAAGAATTACGTAAAAGTATTTATTGATTACACTGATTTGGATATAATACAAGAAAAGGAGCCACATTGGGCTCCTTTTCTTGTTAT
Source organism: uncultured Dyadobacter sp. (assembly GCA_963976315.1). Lineage (GTDB taxonomy): Bacteria > Bacteroidota > Bacteroidia > Cytophagales > Spirosomataceae > Dyadobacter. The sequence continues at coordinate 3,233 of CAXBLH010000225.1, read as the reverse complement.
TTGATATACTTTTCGTATTGTTTAATAACCTCTGCAGGTGGACCCGTCCAAACATTGGGTGTATTTCCTACATAACCAATATCATCGATTCCAATTTTGGAAGTATAGTACCCCGATGCCGTTAAATTCCGCATCATCGTGAAGAAGGAAACCCCTTGACTGTATTTAGATTTTGCTTTTTCGGGATAGGCAATATCATCTACAATTTCGAGTTGTTGTTTCTTTGTTAATTGCGTGAATATTTTCTTAAACCGTTTATTAGATTCTATATCTAACCATTTCAGTCCACCACGAAGCGGAGTTTGATGGTGGGGCATATCCTTCGCTATAAATTCAATAAATGCAGGTACTTCTGCCTCAATAGCACCCTTAGAAACAGAATCCGCAGGAATAATAATATCAGAAAGTACACTGATGGTAGCCAATTCGGCAGGAGTAAAAAAAGTTTCAGCCATTAATTTGGCATCTCGGATGGCCTCTTCTTTCAACCTTCCGCCAGGTACTTCAATATCCTTGATTTTTGGCTCTGCTGCTCGTTTCTCAGCAAGTGCAACTTGCGGGTTTATTGCCGCCAAGCCCAGGGAGCTTAACGAAATTGCTTTTAATGTGTCTCTACGTTTCATCTGTTTATGATGGTTTTAGCTCCTCAAAAATTGGACTGGAACTTATGGGTATTATCCTCTCAAAAGATCCATTAATTTTAATCGGAATTTTATTTTAAAAAACCTGATGATTATAATTTCTTCTGTTTTACCTGATCGATAATATAATCAGATGCTCTCCATGACAATGCAAGAATGGTCCATGTTGGATTTTTATCAGCTTGTGATACAAAAGAACCACCATCTACAACGAACACATTTTTTGCGTCATGCGCTTGCGAAAACTTATTCAAAGCGGAGGTTTTTGGGTCATTACCCATACGTACCGTACCCACTTCATGAATAATACGACCTGGTGCTTCCAAACCGTAATTAGAATCAGCGCCTGGTTTCGAACCATTGGGTACACCTCCCAAAGCATGAATCATTTCCTCAAATGTTTCCTGCATGTGTTTGGCTTGATTAATCTCATAGTCCGACCAGTTATAATTGAACCGTAGTACTGGGATGCCGTATTTATCGACTTGATTTGGGTCAATTTCACAATAGTTGTTGAAATTGGGAACCGCTTCTCCACGACCAGCCATTCCCACATGAGCTCCATAGAATCTACGGTAATCTTCTTTTAAGGAAGATCCGTAACCACCAGCTTCTTTCGATACGCCTGCAGATGTTGGATATTTGCCGTTCATACCCTCTATTCCAGATCCAAATCCATAACTTGGCATACCCATACCACCACCGTATTCAATATGGTATCCTCGTGGGAATTCTAATTTTTTGTTATCCAGCCACCAAGGGGTGTAAACGTGCATACCGCCAGTACCATCTTCATTGTAACGTTTTCTTTCCATCAAATGCGGCAAGAAAGCACCGCGAGAGGCTCCCGTTGAGTCATGTAGATAATGTCCAACGACGCCACTTGAGTTAGCTAGCCCCTTGGGGTGTTTGTCGGATTTGGAGTTAAGCAGTAGCCTCGCTGATTCCCCAGCACTTGCAGCAAGTACAACTGTTTTGGCTCGTATCGTATGCTCTGTTAGCTTTTCCCGATCAACGTAAGATACTCCTGTCGCTAGTCCTGTTACTGGGTCGGTAAGTACTTCGCGCGCCATTGCATTGTTGATCAAAGTCACGTTACCTGTTTTTAAGGCAGGAATTACTAGAACCGAAGAGGACGAGAAATCGGCATACGCTTGGCATGCTCTGCTACACTGGCGGCAATAAAAGCACACACCACGTTCGTCATTAATCGGTTTTGTTAATATGGAAAGACGGGATGGAATAACTGGGATATTCGCTTTTTTACCTGCTTTTTGGACAAACATTTCGTGAAGTCGTGGCGCAGGTGGAGGTAAAAATATTCCATCGGGCTCATTGTCCATGTTCTCTACAGTACCAAAAACACCAATAAGTTTATCTACCTGATCATAGTAGGATTTCACATCGTCGTATCCGATTGGCCAATCGTCTCCTAGTCCGTCTATACTTTTTCTCTTAAAGTCTTTTGGGCCAAATCGTAAGGATATACGTCCCCAGTGGTTTGTTCGGCCACCGAGCATACGGGAACGGAACCAGTCAAATTGGGTTCCATTTTTACGAGTATACGGTTCGCCTTCGATTTCCCAGCCTCCCCATGCTGCATCAAAATCACCAAATGGGCGATGGTTTCCTGCCCCACGTCTAGGGGATTCCCAAGGCCATTTAAGTTGCGTAATGTATTTAGGGTCAGCGGGATCGAAATATCCACCTGCTTCTAACAGAGCCACTTTTGCACCTGCTTTGGCAAGTTGATATGCTGCCATACCTCCCCCTGCACCTGAGCCTATTATACAGACGTCAAAGACAGTAGGTTGTTCTTTTATTTGAAACATAGCTGGGAATTGTTTAATTACTATTTTAATGTTTAAATATAAATACAGTTTCTAGTTTGACAGATTTTTAATAAAAATTCACTTCTATTTAAAATCATTCTTTTTTGGTAAAAGGTTTTACCTTCTTCTAAAAGCAATATTATCCTAAATTTCTACCCAATAGTACTTAGAATTAGTAAGAAAGTACCATTCTTGGAATTGACCTTATCACGACTTTTTTAGTAATGCTGTCAGCGGTGGACTTTCGGCTGTCAAATTCTTCCTGAAAACGAATTTCAAGCTGATTGTTGGTTTCGTGTTTTTGAAAACAAAAGGCTACATACAAAACCAGTTGTGATAAAGTCAAATACCTACGAGCCTGTTTAAAAATTAACCAATAGTTGGTTTATGCTATTTTTGTGCGAACCAAGACAAAAACAATTCTATCATTAAAATTTAAACAGGCTCTTAGATTTTCATAACTTTGTGTTTTGAAAAATTTGAGATTTGGCTGCTATAAATAATAATATATTTCAAGCAAAGGATTTGCTTGATGTTGGTAAATTGGTGGCAATACCCACGGAAACAGTATACGGTTTGGCGGGGAATGCTTTGAATGAAAGAGCCGTAATAGCTATTTTTGAAACTAAAAATAGACCGGCATTTGATCCATTAATTATACATACCAATACCTTGGAGAAGGTAAAGGATTTTGTGATTGATTTGCCAGAACAGGCCTACTTACTGGCAAACCATTTTTGGCCTGGACCTTTAACAATGC
>CAXBLH010000224.1:0-8842 GCA_963976315.1 uncultured Dyadobacter sp. | reverse complement strand
TAGCAAGGCCTGAGCTACTGCAACACGCTGCTGCTCTCCGCCAGATAGTTGTGAAGGCAGGTTATTTAAACGATCGGAAAGGCCTAGTAATTCTAATAATTGTTTCCCTTTCTTTAATATATCCTTTTCCTTAATTTTCCCTTGAATATACCCCGGCATACACACATTTTCTAATGCAGTAAATTCGGCCATCAAATTATGGAATTGAAAGATAAAGCCAATTTTTTCATTTCGGAATTTAGCTAAATCTTTATCTCTTAAATTAAAGACATCTGTGCCACTAATTTCAACTTTACCGGCATCTGGTTTATCCAATGTCCCCAATATCTGTAGAAAAGTACTCTTGCCCGCACCAGACGGACCGACAATTGCCACTACTTCTCCTTTTTCTACTTCAAAATCAATACCTTTTAGTACTTCCAAGGTACCATAATTCCTTTTTACACCCTCAGTCCTTAGTAATTTCATAAATCGTAAAGATAATTGGGCAAAAAGCTACCCCCGTTTTGATTAATTCCTTAATTTGCCGTGAAAATACCAATTTACTTTAATACTCATGAACATTCACGAATATCAAGGCAAAAGCGTTCTTAAAAAATACGGAGTACGGATACAAGAAGGGATGGTAGCAGATACCCCCGACAAAGCTGTTGAAGTTGCACGTGAGCTTAGCCAACAAACTGGTACCAAATGGTATGTGGTTAAATCACAAATTCATGCCGGTGGCCGTGGAAAAGGAAAAATTGTAGGAACAGAACAACATGGTGTAGCTTTGGCTAAATCTGTTGAAGATGTACGCAATATTACCAAAAACATCCTTGGCAAAGTACTAGTTACTCACCAAACTGGCGAAGAAGGAAAACGCGTAAATAAAGTTCTTATTGCAGAAGATGTATATTACCCAGGTCCATCAGAGCCAAAGGAATATTACATATCGATTTTACTTGATCGTGCCCAAAACAAAAATGTAATCATGGCCAGCACCGAAGGTGGTATGGACATTGAAGATGTTGCGGAGCACACTCCTGAAAAAATCATGAAGGAGTGGATCGACCCAAGTGTGGGGCTGCAACCTTTCCAAGCCAGAAAAGTGGCATTTGCTCTTGGCCTTGAAGGTGATGCCTTCAAAGAAATGGTGAAGTTCATTGGCTCACTTTACAAGGCATATGTCGAAAGTGATTCTTCCATGTTTGAAATCAATCCGGTTCTAAAAACTTCTGACAATAAAATCTTGGCAGTTGATGCGAAAGTGGATTTAGACGACAATGCGCTTTACCGTCATCCTGACTTAGCAGAAATGCGTGATACCAACGAAGAAGATCCTTTGGAAGTAGAAGCAGGTGCAAGTAACCTTAACTATGTAAAACTTGACGGAAACGTTGGTTGTATGGTGAACGGTGCTGGACTAGCAATGGCTACAATGGACTTAATCAAGCTTTCAGGCGGCGATCCTGCTAACTTCCTTGATGTTGGAGGTGGCGCAAACGCACGTACCGTAGAGGCGGGTTTCCGTATCATTTTGAAAGACCCCAATGTTAAAGCAATTCTAATCAATATATTTGGTGGTATTGTTCGTTGCGACCGTGTGGCAGCTGGAGTGGTTGAAGCTTATAAAGCTATTGGCGAAATCCCAGTACCTATCATCGTACGTTTGCAAGGTACCAATGCAGAAGAAGGCGCAAGAATCATTAATGAGTCTGGCCTGAAAGTAGCTTCGGCAATTGAATTTAAAGAGGCGGCTGCGAAAGTATCCGAAGTTCTTGCAGAATTAGGCGTATAAAACCCAATTCTGATTTTATACTAATAAAAGGAGTGGTGCGTTGCATCACTCCTTTATTAATATAAGTACCTACAAAATTACTCTTCATGAAAATAAAACAAGAGCTAATAATTATTTCTGATTTATGGGGGATCGAAAAATCAACATGGCTTGATTATTATACCAAAAGCCTAGAAAATACTTTTAACCTCCATTTCTTAGATTCTCAGAAACTGGGAGAACTAAACGGCCATACCGATTCTGAAACCGACATTCATGCTAACTTTATAGCACATGGAATTGATAATGCCGTGAAGAATCTTATCGCTATGGAATTTGAAAAGCCCACTATTTTAGCTTTTAGTGTAGGGGGAACCATTGCTTGGAAAGCGGCTCTCAACGGTCTTTTAGTACAAAACCTTTTCCAACTTTCCGCTACTAGATTAAGATACGAATCAAAAAAGCCTCTTGGGAACATCCATTTGATATATGGCCAAAACGATCCCTATAAACCAGGCCCTGAATGGTTTAAAAACTTACAACTAGGATACGTATCAGTTAAAAATACAGGACACCAAGTTTATAGGAATAAAGATGTGGCTATGGTTACCTGTGAAAGAATTAAAGACCGATTCAGCCATTCATGAATACCTTTTTTAAGGATACGTTCCCTTATTCTGCTTACTAAACTAAAATAATATACAGTAGCACAGTCGTACCAATACTCACCAAACCCTGTACACCCGTCAACACTGTGTGCGTTTTATAGGTAGAGGTGGGGGTAATACCTGAAAATTGTGAAACAACCCAAAACCACGCATCATTACTGTGGGAGACGGTCATTGCGCCGCTACCGACTGCCATTACCATCAATCCAATCTCAATAGGTGTCACAAAACCCATAGTAGCAAGAAGAGGTGCCAATATACTGGTGGTTAAAACCATGGAAGTAGTCGTGGAGCCTTGCGCCGTCTTGAAAAATGCGGCAATCAAAAAGGCAATCAATAACATGGAAATTCCTGACATCTCATTTTGGGAAAGCCAATCACTCACCAAAGTCTTCAATTCAGTTTCTTTTAATATAGCACCAAAAGCACCACCCGCTCCTACTAGTACCAGAGTGGTTCCGCAATCTTTGATACCCTCTTTAAAGCATTCAATAATTTGAGAAGAGGCATTTTTTTGAAATAGACTATAACTAAAAAAAATAGCGATTAAAAAGGAAACCAATGGACTCCCTAAAAAAAACAGCGTATTTGCCAATGGAGTAGGCAATGCCACCAAATGAGCAATGGAAGCAAGGGTAATCAGAAATATAGGCAATACAATGGGCATAAAAGACTTCCAGGCTGGTGGTAAGTCACTCATTTGTTTTTCTTGCCATACCGCTTCGGTTTCATCCAATTGCACTACATTTTTTCCAAATTTTTCGGCAAACCATGCAGAAACAAACAAGTTAGGTATTGATATTACCAAACCTAATAATATGATAATCCCAATAGAATGCGGAATTCCCAAATTCCCCGCAGCAGAAATAGGCCCAGGTGTAGGAGGCACCAAGGTATGGGTTGCGAATAACCCACCAGATAGCGCCAATGCAATGGTACCAATAGACCGTCCCGTACGATTCGCGACTACACGGTTGAGCTTATGAAGAATAATAAATCCAGAATCACAGAATACAGGAATACCCACCACCGCACCAATAACCGACATGGCCAATGCTGGCCGTTTTTCACCAAATAAGTTTAGAATCACATCGGCTACTTTTACAGCCGCCCCCGACCTATCCAAAATGGCTCCGATAACACATCCTAAAATCACCATGATGCCGATCTTGGACATCAGATCTCCGAAGCCTTTTCCAATCGTATCTGCCAAATGATCGACCGGTAGACCTGCCGCTATACCAACGCCCAGGGCCGCCAAAAGTAATCCAGCTAAGGGATGTAATTTAAAAACCGTAGAACTTAAAACTATAAACGCAATGGCAGCAAATACGATAAAAATAATCATATCGAAAAGGAAGATTAATGGAAGTCTCTTTTGAAAATTATAGTAAAGCTAAAGCAGTTCTAAAACTGCGGCATCGCCCATTACTGCATTTTTGGGCAAAGGATGCTTTTCATCGAATACCGATAATGCTTTTTGATCTAAAACTTTCACAGGCTCTTCATTCACTTCACCGTTTGAATCTGAAACCGTCTTTATATCCAAATCGAGTTGTTTGGCCATAAAGGTATACATCGCTTTCCTTTTATTAGGACCAAAATCGTGTTTTTCATTGGCTAAATGTACGTTTTCCACCTTTTCTGGCACACCATATAGTCCATATATCGATTGGATATAAGGATACTCTACCTCAGGGGTGTTTTTGGTCCAATCACCTCCATCCGAAATCAATAGCAAAGGTCGCGGAGCAGTTAAAGCAGCTATCTGAACATTATTAGTTTGAAAATCGCCATGCTTATGAATGGGCATCCCACTTTCACACACACAACCTCCAAAAAAATACGATGATACCATTACCGTCGGAGCGGCTACCTTCACCCGCTGATCCAGTGCCGTAAGTATAAATGTTTGCGTTCCCCCACCCGACTCGCCTGTAACTCCTATTCTATTTTTGTCGACATTCGGTAGCGATTCTATAAAATCCAAGGCGCGGATACTATTGATGGTTTGCAGTTTCACAGCCTTTGCCATTTTATGTTCACATTGTTTAGAATCCCCCTGGCCTATGATATCCCACACAAACACAATTGCACCCATACGCGCCAAGGTGCCGCAGCGTTTTTGGGTTTGCTCCATAAACCGTCCGGAAGGATTCAACCCATGACCGTGTGGACATAATATACCGGCATAGGATTTATATTTCTGAGTAGGCTTATACAAATTACCCGTCATATAAAAACCGGGTAACGTCTCGATATACACTTTTTCTATGGAATAGCCATCCATCACCATTTTACCATAAATTACTGGCTTAGACTTAGGTCGGTCTGGCATTTTTTCCAAATCCATTCCAGCTAACAATTGGTGTTTAATGGCTGCTGATTTCAGTTTCCATTCCTCAAGACTGGCCATTTCTTGACTTTTCAAAAAATCAGCACCTTGTTCTTCTGTGAAATAGGCTCCTTGGCAAAGCTCTACCTTTTGAGCCAGACAGGATAGATTCAGTATAAAACCAGATAGCAGAATTAAATATTGGATTTTCATAGGAAATACAGAACGATAAATTATACTTTTCCAAAAGGACTTTTCCCATCAAAAAATACTGCTATAAGCGCTATTTAAAATATTATCCTATCAATCGACTATAATTTGAATTGTTGATAATTATAAACGGCTGTTCGGTTCTTTCCGAACACGGTTTTCATGCCAGCGAATAATTACCTATCGTAAAAGTACTGTTACAAAACCTTTGGTGATAATGCCCATAAATCCCCGTAATTACGGCACGGCCACCTTCATATATTTACTAACCACCGATACCTTGATTTCCTGAATTTCCCCTTTGTATTCTCCATCCATTTGAAAATGGGCATGCCCGTTGGTACAGCTGATAGTAGCTTCTCGGGCTGATATAATTCGCATCACTTCTGGGTTATAGTCGGTATTACCCGTTAAAATTTTAGCGGTTTCTATAAAATCCAGCTTTTTAGAAACAATTATTTCAAACTTACCATCCGTAATAGATCCAAGCGGATTGATATTGACCCCAGTCCCATATTTGGACCCATTTGCAACGATTACAATGAGTGCTTCAGTTTCCAAAACTTGCCCATTCGCTTCTATTCGAACGTCAAAATTATTGTGCTCATTGAGCGTCTTAATCATTTCTTTGGCATACCCGATTTTACCACGACTATCTCCTTTTTCATAATTTTTTATTAAAAGCGCATTGAGCCCGATATCGCTAAGATGCAATGAGATTTCTCCATTTATCAAAATGGCATCCATCTCCATAAACTTATTTCTAAAAGCAATATCCATGGCCTGCTTAAAATCTGAAGGAATACCAAAGTCCACAGACAGTCCATTGGCGGACCCCGCCGGAATGATCCCTAAAATTATATGCTTTCCAGTAATGGCCGAAGCTGCCATACCGATGGTTCCATCCCCCCCCGCAACAATAACCCGCTCGGGCATCAATGTTTCTACCAAGTTTTTAATATGGCTGGCATCATCTTTGCCCGAGGTTTGGTAAATTCGAAGATCGAAGGCCTCTGTTTTGGATCGATTGATGGCTATTTCAAAGATATCGTCTTTTGAAATTCCACCAGAAATTGGGTTCACGACTAATAAAACTTTTCGTTCTGGAATCATATTTTATAAATTGGTAATTAATGAATAGCGTTTATCAATTATTATGAAACATTGCGACATCAAATTATACCGTGGTTATGCCAACCAAAATAAACTCGTCGTGTTTGGACATGTTATTGAAAAATATCCTGATGGCAAAAATCAATACACGCGTAAAGGCTTCCGATATGCACGAACCATCATCAAACTATTTTCTATAAAAACCATTCCAAATGTCCAGGTTACGCTAAAAATAGGCAATAGCAGTTTCACAACCAATGCGCAGGAAGATGGTTATTTTAGATTCTCCGTCTCTTTGCCCTCGACCTTCGAACCCGGCTGGCATAAATACCAAGTAAACCTCAATGAAATTATTGAAAACAAGCATTTCAATGTCACCAAAGAGGAAGAGTTTTTTTTGCCGTATAGAAGCTCCTACGGTATTATCTCTGATATTGATGATACTTTTTTGATTTCACATAGCCGTAAATCGTTCAAGAAATTATTTGTTTTACTTTCCAAAAATATTCAAGCGCGTAAACCTTTTCAAGACGTAGTGAAGCACTACCAGCTATTATCTTACGCCAATCCGGTACATCCTCATATTAAGGAAAATATTTTCTTTTATGTATCGAGTAGCGAGTGGAATTTATACGATATGATTGTGCGATTTAGTGAACTAAATGGATTGCCGAAGGCCATACTTAAGCTAAAAAAAATAAAATCTGGAGTGGATGACTTTATAATGACTGGAAGTGGCAACCACCAGCATAAATTTGAAAAGATTTTTAATATTATCAATTTCTACCCCGAACTTCAGTTTATACTGCTGGGAGATGATTCGCAGAAAGATCCCGAAATTTATCAGCAAATCGGTAAGAAATTCCCCGGAAAAATAAAAGCCGTATATATTCGACAAACCAGAAGTAGAAAAAAGTCAGTAACCACTAATATTTTAAAAGAAATGCAAGAATCAAAAATAGAAACTTGTTACTTTGACCACAGTAATAAAGCGGTAATTCATTCTCTAGAACAGGGAATTGTATTCCAAACTCCTGAACTCGATCAATAACAAATACCAGTAAACGTTTTAAAAACTTGGCAATCAATCACTTAGAAACATCGCACATTATTAATGAATTGGGCGAAGAGAGAGCACTCTATTTCAATGCGGTCGCCCCTCCCATTATTCAAACCAGTAATTTCGTATTTGATTCCTTTGAGTCACTTAAAAACGCTTTTGATAATGAAGACGCCACCTACCTCTATTCCAGAGGAAGATGCACTAGTTTTCAATAGTGGATCGTCGGCTATTTATGCCGCTATCATGGCGAATATAAAATCAGGTGACCATATTATTTCAGTCAACAAACCATATACGTGGGCACAGCGATTGTTTGATAATATTTTACCCCGTTTCAATGTAAAGGTTACCTATGTTGATGGCACAGCAATCGACAATTTCCGAAATGCTGTTCTACCAGAAACTGCAATCATTTACTTAGAATCACCCAATTCGCTTACTTTTGAAATACAAGATATTAGGGCAGTGGCTCAGCTAGGTCACGTGCATAAAATATTAACCATTATCGACAATAGCTATTGCACGCCTTTATATCAAAATCCATTATCATTAGGGATTGATTTATCATTACAATCCGCAAGCAAATACCTGGGAGGCCATAGCGATACCGTTGCTGGGGTATTATCAGGGTCGAAAGAACTTATTCAAAAGATATTTAATGACCAATTATTAAGTAATGGATCCGGAATAACCCCTTTTAACGCTTGGCTTATAATTAGAGGACTACGTACTTTACCCATTCGGCTAAAACAAATTACTTCCACTACCAACCAAGTAATTAAGTTTTTAAAGCAGCACCCGAAGGTTGAAAAGGTTATTTTCCCATTTGACCCAACTAATCCGCAATATGAGTTAGCCAAATCGCAAATGAGCGGAGCATGTGGATTATTCTCTATAATTTTAAAAACGGATTCCTATCATAAAATAGAACGGTTCTCCTTTCAATTAAAACATTTTTTAGTCGCAGTTTCTTGGGGAGGTTATGAATCGCTCATTATGCCACAAGCTGCGGGAATAGGCCCAGAAAACTTTGACGCCCAAATCGAAAACCATAAGTTAGTGCGTCTTTTTATTGGCTTAGAAGAAGATTATTTAATTGAGGATTTGAATCAGGCACTTGAAATACTCTAAACTGAAACAATTAAGTTGGATATGAAAAAAATACTCATCATTGAAGATGACGTACGAATTGCCCAAAACATCCAAAGAGGATTGTTAACTGAAAGCTTAAACTCGGATATTGCTTTTGAGGGTACCACTGGCCTGAATAAGGCTTTACAACATCGCTATGATTTGGTGCTTTTGGATATTAACCTACCTGAAATGGATGGCCATGAAGTTTGCCGGCAAATTCGAGTTAAAAAACCCGCTTTGCCAATTATTATGTTAACCGCTTACGGTGAAGTGGAAGACAAAGTAGATGGACTAGAAAATGGGGCAAACGATTATATTGTAAAGCCATTCGATTTTCGAGAACTAATAGCCCGTATTCATGCCGCATTAAGGGTTTCTGAACTCAAAGTAACCAACGAAGCAATTCCCATTTTGGAAATAGATGACCTCACCCTCAACCAACACACCAAAGAAGTGCAACGTGCTGGTAAAAGTATCGAATTAACTGCAAAGGAATTTGCTTTGCTGGAATACTTTATGCTAAATCCGGGGCGAGTAATTTCAAAAATGGATCTGGCAGA
>CAXBLH010000223.1:0-8868 GCA_963976315.1 uncultured Dyadobacter sp. | reverse complement strand
ACTCTCCGTAGTTTCCCAACCCAAATTAGGATTTGCCAGGGTAAAGGTACTCAGTCCGATGGAAGTTGCACTTCCGTCACCAAAAACATAATTCCTTTGATTGATCTGACTCAGTGAAGAATATTCACTTACACCTCGGTTGCCATTTCTTCCCCATGACGCTCTCAATTTTAGGAAATTGATCTGCTGAACATTTTTAAGAAAAGCTTCTTCGCTTATATTCCAGCTCAATGCGGCCGCAGGGAAAACGCCATATTTATTCCCCGCTCCAAAAGCGGAGTAACCATCACGACGCATACTTAGTGTTAAAAAGTAACGGCTTTTAAAGTTATAGCCCAAACGAGCCATACTCGAATTTTGTTTGTTTTGGGAAGCTCCCGCGTCTATATTGAAGTTTTCTCCAATCTCAAGTGCGTTATAGCCTAAGGCATCATTAAAAATGTTTTGACTTGAAAGAAAGGAGAATTCATTCTTGTACTCATAAATACCGTATAGTAGCGTTAAGTCTAAATTGTGATCCGTCCCAATTTTGTGTTGATATTTTACAATATTTTCGAGCGTAAAGTTTTGTGCTTCTCCATGACGTTTTGATCCAGATCCCAATCGATTTACAGGTTTATAAGCGGGACTATATTGAAAAACCTTAGAGTCAGTTCTGGTATAGCCACCGTTTATTTTATATGACAACCCTTTCCAAATGGTAACATCGGCATAAATATTGGTGAATAGCACATTGGTGATAGAATGCCTTTTGTTCAAAATATTCCCAAACAATGGATTGTTTACCAATCCGATGTCCTGTGGTAATGGACGAGGGGAAGTCCCATCTTCAAGATAAATGCTTGCAAAAGGACTCATATAGGTGGCAGCGGAAAGGTCAGCACGTACTCCTGAATCATCTCTGGATGAAAATCCTGAGTTGACACCCAGTTTTAACCAATCCGTTGCCTGTACTCCTAAGTTTAATCGACTCGACAGTCGGCCGAAATTGTCGCCACGCACGGGTGATTTTGATTTCGTCTGTGCACCTGAAAAAAAGTAATTCACTCGGTCTGTTTTTCCCGAAATACTCAATTCGTAATTAGACATTGGGGCAGCTTGCTTAATTTCCTGAAACGGATTTATGCTATTTCCAGCCTCCATATTCGTGATTTCTATCGGCTGAAAGGGAACAGCACCTCCTTCTGCAATTTCAGCATCTTTTCTAGCTGCGATATATTCATCCCCATTCATATAATCAGGTAAAAATGCATAGTCGGAAGACCCTATATAAGAGTTTAAAGTAAATTTCGGCTTGCCCGACTTGCCCTTTTTAGTAGTGATTTCAATTACTCCGTTTGCAGCCAAAGAACCATATATAGCTGTGGAACTTGCATCTTTTAGTATATCTATGGATTCGATATCGTTTGGATTAATGTCAGCCATACTTCCACCCGCATAAATGATTCCGTCCAATACGATCAGCGGTGAGTTACTAGCAGAAATAGAATTGATACCACGGATATTGATGGTTCCACTTTGTCCGGGACGGCCATTATCGGTGACTTGTACACCGGCGGTCGTACCACGTAATATTTGAACTGCATTCGTGTTTGGTTGTAATCTCGTATCATCAATATTTACGCTTGCTACGGCACCGGTTAAGTCTTTTTTCTTGGCGGTACCATATCCTACTACCACCAGTTCTTCCAACATTTTATTATCGGATTCCAGGCGGACATCTATATTGGTTTGGTTTCCTACCAATATTTCTTTTTGATGGTAACCCACATAACTATATATCAGTATGGATTTACTGTCTGGTATATTGAAGGTATAATCCCCTTTAACATCTGTAAGCGTTCCCCGCTGGGTGCCTTTTAATATGATACTCACGCCTGGTAATGCCTCGCCGTTTTCATCACGTACCGTTCCTGAAATGGAAATATCATTGATTTTTAATTGCTCCTCTACAGGTGGCGCTTGAAAAGTAGACTTGGTATCAGAATTGATCTTTTTTAGAATAATAAACTCTCCATTGGTTTGATAGCCAACGTTATAAGGAGCCAATAGTTCTCCTAAAACGGTTTCCAGTGTTTCATTCTTTAATTTCAAAGAAACCTTTGTTTGGGCTGGAAATATGCCAGGTAAATAGGTGAACTTTACATTGGACTTTTGTTCAATGGTATGCAGGGTTTTATCTATTTCCTTATTAAATACTTGAATGCTTAACCTGCGCATTAACATATCTTGTGCATTTCCGTCTTTGGCAATCGCTAAGGTTGCGATTGTCAAAATGACCATAATGGGAATACCTAAAATTTTCATTATTAGCCTGGTTTTTGAACGACTATTGAAAAACTTTTCCATACTTTTACGCTTGTTTTGTTTTAATTGATTTTAAAATAGGGCAATACACTCCCTGTTTCCTGTTATACAGGAATTACGTTCTAGCGAATGATTAAGGGATTTTTTGGGGCTGGAAGCGCTGCAACGCTTCCAGCTTTTTTGTAATTCTTTGTTACATTATAGATTAAGAGTCAAGGTTATTAATTTATTTATAGGTTGCAATTTCCACCGGTAATGATGATCTCGGTCCCGAACACTTCGTACGTGGCACCAATGGTTTGGCAAATCAGATCCAATCTTCTAAAAAGTGTTAAATTATTTAATGGAGCAGTAATTTTACAGTTTGCAAATACATCCTGATCAAATTGTATATCCACGCCATAAGCATTTTCTAAACTGGTCAGGATCACATTGACGGAGGTGTTTTCAAAGTTAAACTTATTGCCATGTTCTGGTTTTATCAGTTCAATGGGTTGTTCTACCAGCCCTTTTTTGAATATTTTTGTTTGAATATCGAAAACCACTTGTTGATTTGGAGTTAGAAAAACAGAATTTTTATTTTCGATGTGTGGCGTATTTGTTCCTTTTATTGCTTCAAAAACCTGAACTTTTCCAGAGGAAACGGTGACGTTGCTCGCTTGTATATCGGAACCTGAAATTACATTAAAACTGGTTCCTACTACTTTTACTACTATATTTCCAGCGTATACCATGAAGGGTTTAGATGGATCCTTAGTAACATCAAAAAAACCTTCTCCTTCCAAAAAGACGGTACGCTTATTACCGGAAAATGCCGTGTATTTTAAGGTACTTCCGGGTTTTAAAAGGACCGTAGAACCATCTTTAAGCTCCACCGTCCGTATGGAATTAGTATTGTTAAAATTGATGGTAAGGTCTGTACTAAGTTCTAGCTCGGAACCCGATATTTCTGAAATCTTATTGTGGACGGTTGACTGCAAGTTCCATGCTAATCCACCAACGATTAACAAAATAGCTGCTGCCGCAGACATCCACCAACGGTATAAACTACGGGTTTGAGGATTGTACTCAGTTTCAAATGCCTCATTAGCGTCCGAAACTTGTTTCCAGATTTTTTCTTTAACGCCCGATTCCGCTTTTTCTTGGAATTGATGAAGTGATAGCAACAGGTTTTTGGCTAGTGCTAGTTCGTTTGATTTCTCCGGAAAGCGCGTTTGGAAATCTTCCCAAAATACATGGTCTTCCTGTCCATCAGAAAATATCCATTTCCTGAAGCGTTCGTCTTGAAGAAAATCTTCAGAGGTATAGTTGCTATAATTTTCCAAAGGTGGTGTAGTGATTTTAAACAAACTATTGCATTATACAAGTACAAAGGAGACTTTATTTAAGTTGTCCCAAAGAATTTTGATATTTTTTTGAAAAAAATTAATAAAGTACTTTTTGGATGCGGCAATTTTTGCCCAAATAATCAAATGGACTCTAAATTGGCGAAGTGAAGAGGGACTGATTGTCAGAATTTTCTGTCCGAAAATTTACCAAATCAGTAAGAAAGTAAGAATTGCTAGGTAGCAGATCAGATTTAAATGTTTTCTGAGTAAGTTGAGAGAGTTGGTTAAGGTATTCCGAACTGTTTTGTTTGAAATGTTCATGATATCCGCAATTTCGCTGATACTGAAATTCTCGTAATACCGTAGATTGATGGCTTCCAGTTGACGTTTTGGTAAAGTTTCTAACACTTTGGCCAACTTTCGTCCTAGTAGGGGATCATCGAAAAGGTCCGGACCTTCTTCCAGAGTTTCGAAACCAAGAAGATTTATGGCTTCTAAGTCGACCTTCTCTACTTGTTTTTCTTTTTGACCTATCCTTTGAAAATCCCGACGAAGACTGCGGAATAAATAAAACTTAATATTGTCTACTTCGGAAAGATTTTCTCGAGTTCTCCATATATTGATAAACAAATCTTGAATTGCGTCTTCAATTTGTGTTTCGTCGTGTAGAAATTTTTTTCCGTAAGCATAAAGTACTTCAAAATACAACTCATAAATTTGGGCATAGGCCGCCTTATCACCCTGGCGAAAGGCGTTCCATAATTCTAAGTCTCGATGCGTTTGAAGTTTCAAAGGTGTCAGCTTATTTAAAATACTAAGTCATAAAATTAGCTGTTTTAGGAAATAACAACACTTTTTATGTCAAAATTCCTCTTTTCAATGGCAACTTTACTTTATAAAAGTCTTTCAAATAAGTATATACCGTATTTAATTTCGTTTTTGTTTAAAGCCAAAGAACAGCATAAACAACCTATTGGTTAATTTTTAAACAGGCACTTATTTGAAGAAGCTGTCAAATTAGTTTAATTTCAACGACCTACCGAAATAAATAGTAGAGACTTGATTTCGAAACGACTTATGAATGAACCCGAAACCAATAAAAGTAATATGCTGGAAAAGGAAGAGATTGAACTACTTCAAAAGGAAAGACGGGAGTTTTTAAAACAATCCGTTGCATTAGCGGGACTCAGCTTTACACCCATTTCTGTGCTCGCTAATAGTCAACTTATTGAGGTACTAGTTCCTGTTTCCGATGCTGAAAAAGTAAAACTTAGCTTTACTATAAATACCAAGTCACATGACCTTTTGATAGATCCCAGAACTACTTTATTGGACTTACTTCGGGAGCAACTGGGTTTAACGGGCACTAAAAAGGGCTGTGATTTTGGTCAATGTGGCGCTTGTACAGTTCTTGTGGATGGGCAACGGGTTTTGTCCTGTCTGAGTTTTGCGGTGATGCAAGAGGGCAAAAAAGTAAGTACCGTGGAAGGGCTCAGTAAAGAGGGTCAGCTGCATCCGATGCAAAAGGCATTTATCAAACACGATGGTTTTCAATGTGGATATTGCACACCCGGGCAGTTAATGTCGGCCATTGCGTGTGTAAAAGAAGGTAAAGCCGAAACAGAATTGGAAATTCAAGAATATATGAGTGGGAATTTGTGTCGCTGTGGCGCTTATCCCAATATAGTGAATGCCATTGTAGAAGTTAAAAATAACGGAGATAAGCTATGAAACCATTTCGTTATTTTAAACCCAAAACGGCAGAGGAAGCACTATCCAAAATGGCCACGGATCCAAATGCAAAATACATTGCTGGTGGTACTAATATTACGGATCTTATGAAACGGGGTATCGAAGTACCCGATTTACTAATTGATATCAGCCAACTTCCTTTCAATCGTATCGAAGAAAAAGGTACCGTTTTACGAATTGGTGCCTTGGCCTTGAATAGTGCCGTAGCAGACAATAGTATTGTGATTGAAAAAATTCCGTTGCTGGCCCAAGCGTTAAATGCGGGTGCATCCGGACAAATACGCAACATGGCGACCGTGGGTGGGAACTTGCTTCAAAAAACACGTTGTGATTATTATTATGATACGACTTTCCCCTGTAATAAAAGAAACCCAGGAAGTGGATGTGCTGCATTAAAAGGTATAAATCGCTCGCATGCAATTTTTGGAGTAAGCGAAAAAACCAACGAAACAGCCTGTATTGCGGTTCATCCGAGTGATATGGCAGTGGCGATGATGGCACTTGACGCCGCCGTTGTCCTCCAAAATTCAAAAGGAGAACGAAGAGTTTCGATTTCAGATTTGTATAAATCCATGGCTGTGAATCCGCATGAAGAGTATGTGATGCGTCGAGAGGAATTAATAGTGGCTATTGAAATTCCCAAAAGTGCCTATTATTCCAATGCACATTATTTAAAAGTTCGAGACCGTGCTTCCTTTGCTTTTGGTATTGTGTCCGTAGCTGCTACTTTGGATATATCTCAAAATAGAGTCAAGTCGGTAGGGATAGCACTTGGTGGAGTGGCCCATAAGCCTTGGCGGTTACCCGCAGTCGAAAAATTAATGATTGGACAACCCGTTTCGGATGCTTTGTTTCAAAAAGTGGCAGGAAATATGATGAAAGATGCTTTTGCATTCGAACATAATGCTTACAAAATAAAATTGGCATCCAATGCCATCGTTCATGCGCTTAAAACTGCTGCTGAAATTCCCTAAACCATGAAAATGCAACCATTTTTCAGTTCAATATTAGAAGATACCTCGTTGGATCGAGTCGATGGGCCTTTAAAAGTGACTGGTGCCGCTACCTATTCGGCGGAGTATCGTTTCGATAATTTAGTTCATGCCGTGCTGGTTACAAGTGCAATTGCCAAAGGAAGTATCAGACAAATGGATAGCAAACTGGCAGAAAAAGCCAAAGGTGTCCTAGCGGTAATTAGTCATCTCAATTCGCCGGGTGTACCAAGTTATGGTGTCAAGAGCAACCCACCAGAAAGGGCTCCAATTGGAACTAGTTTTAGAGTCTTTTTTGATGAGTTTATATATTTCAGCGGTCAACCCGTGGCTATGGTCGTTGCCGAAACTTGGGAACAAGCGGTATATGCAGCGTCCTTAGTGAAGGTTGTTTACGAATCTGACGTGCACCATACTCATTTTGAAGAAAATTCAAATTCGGCTGTGGTTTCTCAAAGTGTGCTTAAGAACAAAAATTCTCCTTATCAAGATTATGAACGAGGAGATTTGTCTTGGACTGGTACTGCTGCTGTTAAAATCGAAGGGGAGTATACTATTCCCACGCAGCATCACCAGCCCATGGAACCACATGCGATTATTGCATTCTGGGAGGATGAGAATCATTTAACCGTTTACGATAAAAATCAGGGTGTAAAGTCTGCACAAGGTAATTTGGCAAATGCCTTTAAAATCCCCAGAGAAAATGTTAGGGTTCATTCTGAGTTTATTGGCGGAGCTTTTGGTTCAGGAATTAGGCTTTGGCCGCATTCATTTGCGGCAGTATTAGCAGCGAAATTAGTAAAACGACCGGTCAAATTGGTTTTAGGTCGTGAGCTAATGTTTACTTCCGTGGGTTATCGCCCATATACGGTACAAAAAATACAAATGGGTGCAGCTCGTAGCGGTAACCTTACGGGAATTTCGCACGAAGGTACCGGGCAAACTTCTTCCTATGAAGACCACATGGAACGTACCATTTTACCAGCTCGAAGTTTGTATGCTTGTCCGAATGTGCTTACCAAATACCGCATACTGAATCTGGACGTAAACACACCTACTTGGATGCGCGGACCAGGCGATGCTACGGGAATGTTTGCGCTGGAATCGGCGATGGATGAAATGGCTTTTGCCTTAGAAATAGACCCACTCGAATTTCGGATACAAAATCATGCAGATTCAGACTTAGAAAGAAACTTACCATGGTCTGCCAAATCTTTAAAGGAGTGTTATAGCCTGGGAGCCGAAAAATTTGGATGGTCCAAACGTACATTGAGTCCACGATCCATGAGTGATAATGGGGAATTGGTAGGCTATGGGATGGCATCCAGTTTATATGGGTTTCATCGGCATTCCTCCAAAGCAAGGGCTATGGTACTGGGCGACGGTAATATTGTCGTACAAAGTGCGACGATGGATATTGGCCCAGGAACAGGAACCGCCATGACGCGTATTGCTTCCACTATTTTGGGAGTTGATCCCAGTAAGATTCGTTTTGATTTGGGAGATTCACAACTGCCCGATGCGCCGGGACAAAATGGCTCATCCACGATTCCAAGTGTAGGTTCGGCTGTTCATGTGGCTTGTGAAGCCTTGAAAAATCAGCTGATCAAACTGGCAAAGGAAATGCCGCATTCGCCTTTATTGCAAGTAGAGCCAGAAAAAGTAGTAGTCAAAAAGGGAAAACTTTTCGCATCAAAAAATGCTGATGACGGAGTAGCCTATACTGATATTTTGAAATTCCACCATTTACCCCACGTGGAAGTAACCGAAGAATCCAGGTCAGGAGAGGAGCGAGACCAGTATTCCATGTATTCCTTCGGTTGTCATTTTGTGGAAGTTCGAGTGAGTCCGATAACCGGAGAAGTACGGGTAAAACGAGTAGTAACCTGTGCCGATGTTGGAAAGATTATCAATTACAAAACCGCCAGAAGCCAGTCGATAGGCGGCATAGTAGGTGGTATCGGTATGGCACTGATGGAGGCCTCTGTAATGGATCATCGTTATGGCCGCTATATTACCCACGATTTCGGGAATTACCATATTCCAGTCAATGCCGACGTACCACAAATAGATGCGTTATTTATTGATAAACCTGATACCTATGCCAATCCAATTGGCTCCAAAGGTCTTGGTGAAATTGCCATCGTAGGGGTAGCCGCCGCAGTAGCCAATGCCGTATTTCACGCCACAGGCAAACGGGTACGGGAATTACCTATCACTTTGGATAAGTTGATTTGAAGATGGAGGTAATAAATTGCCAAATTAGTGGTTTAAAAAGCAGCGGTATTTTAATACAAATTTTTGCAAATGTTTAGTTCTAAAAAAAAGCTGCTGGCCCAGTTAAAAGCCAATTTAGGGAAGATAAAAGACGGTTCGTTCAATTTTAACAGTATTGAACAATTTTTTATTTTTTGTGACAAAAAGAACTTTCATCAAGTTATCTCTGATCGGGCTTATCAGGATTTGGACATGAACGAAGTTTTTAGGTT
>CAXBLH010000222.1:0-8885 GCA_963976315.1 uncultured Dyadobacter sp. | reverse complement strand
CTGGGAGACGCCTTCATTAACAGCGGCAACAGATCCAATGGCTTTCCATTGTTTACCATCACGACTTTTCTGAATTTCAAAACGGTCGGAATTTACTTCTTCGGAGGTAATCCATTTTAAGCTAGCCACGTTTTCAATTTTGGAAGCTTCAAATTCGGCTAACTTTATAGGAAGGGCTGTTGGATTACAACCATTTAATACTTCAAACCCACTGGCTTGATTCACATTTTCACCTATATAAACAGAACCGTACACCTTACCCTGTTGGGCATTCAGGCTCGACCTTGGCGCTAACATACTTCCTTTTAATGTAAAATCGGTTAAACCAATAATAGTGGCATTGGGAAAGTTAAATAAAGTATTCACCACATTAGAGTTGACCATATTAAAGGCAGGATCGCCTGACTTGGGGGACATAGAAATGGCACCAGCATTTAAAATATTTACTACAATGGTAGAACCATCCGGAATGTTATTAAAACTAACTCCAGATAAATTATAAGAAGGAGAAGCCAACGTGACATTAAAGTTATAATTGGTTGTAACGCCATCACCGGTCAGGGTAACAAATCCATCTCCATTTATTGCCACCCCACTGGTTGTTCCCGCAGAAGCATAATTGTCGCTTTGCGTTTGAAAAGCAGTCTTGACATTTGCAAACTGAATTAACCCCGTCTCCTGAATGTTGCTACCCTCCGAGGCATTATGGATAGGTAACTTACTGCTAGGATTGCTATGTGTACCATATTTCATATTTCCTTTTACTCGTACATCAGCCAGTACAATATTGGTATAATCTCCCGCCACTACCAGATTATCGTCACTTCCAGAGGTATTTCCATTTACGCCTACGGACAAGCCTACTCCTGTACCGGTTCCATTGAACACGAAATTACCTCCAACTGCAACCCTACCGTCAATGGTACTATTGGTAGAACTAAAATTACCGTTAACAATTAAATTAAAACCGCCATCACCATTCAAATTATTACCTAAATTTTGACCCGGAATATTCAAGGTGGTTGCTTCTTGACAGCTTTGAGCGTACAATGCAGGGGCTAACATTTTACTTAGTACAAGCGCTGGAACCAAGTAAAGTACTCTAAAACAATTCATTCTATTCAGTTTCATATCCAAGGGGGTCTAGGTAAAGTGTTCTATTTAAAAAAAACCGACAACATTAACGCCATTCCGGCATCTCTCCATTTTTAATAATCTGAGTTCTTTCACTTCCACTGATATAGATTGAAAAAATACTTTTCTCACTATAACCATCATTACTAGTATTGGTAAAAATTATCCTGGCACCATTAGGCGAAAATCTGGGTTCCAAGTCATTAGTACCTAGCTCTTTACCGCTAGAAATATTACTGGTAACACCATTCTGAATGTCAACTAATTGAATATTAGAGTTATACTGTCGCCCTTCATTGTTTTGAAAATTATCCAAATCTAAAGCAAAAACGACCTTTTTACCGTCTGGAGAAAAATCGGGATTACTCATCCTACCAGGCCGACCAGATATAAGATTGCTCAAGACTCCAGTTGCAGGATTAATTAAGTGAAGCTCATTATCATAAACAGAACTACCGGTAATACGAGCAACTATTTTATTACCCTGTCCGGTCCAGTCACATCCAGCGAAAAAACGGCCATAGGGAGCCTGAGCTACTATCCGTAACCCAGTACCGTCTGTTTTGACGGCATATAATTTGTCAAAGTTGGGGTATAAAAGTTCCGTACCGTCAGGGGACCAGCAAAAACTCAAATCAATGGTAGAAATACCGGCTATTGGCACCACGGTAGCCTTGGTAATAAACTTGCCCGTAAGGTCACTGACAAAAATATGGGGCACCGTATTGATATTGGATATAAAAGCAAGTTTCTGACGATTAGGGCTTAGTGTGGGTCTCCAGTTACCACCAAATTTGGTAATTTGAATGGTTTCGATACTATCTGAGGCAAAGATTTGATAATTATTATCAATCTTTCTACTGTAAAAATAGGGCAAATTAGAGGCCTCCCGTGTTTTGAACGACCAAACCTCCCCATATACTGGTGCATTGGTACTATCCATCGTTACTACTTGCCAGAAATAAGTGGTATTATAGCCTAAATTAGAAACCATTAGAGAATCTGTCCAAATATCTTTGGCTACCATGGTATTAGCAGGCTGTCCCTCTTTGAATAAGAACACATTAAAACGTAAAGTGTCATTTTCTGGATCAGACTTTTGCCATTTCAAAACCGTCTTAAGTTCGTTGCCCGAACTACCGTTTTCAGGCGAAATTATTTTAGCTTTTAAAGGCGGTTTATTTTGGTTGTTATCAATCGCTAAGTAAACTGTAATATTGGTAAGTTTACCTTCCTCAATTTCAATGGAGGTTACGTCTGAACGATATTTATCCAAACTGGTTTGCACGCTATAGCTATCTACTAAAAGGCTATCCACCCTAAATTTACCATTAGCATCAGTCTCTAAGGTCTTTCCTGACGGACTTATCCTTACAATTGCATTGGCCAATGGTTGCTTTTCTTTGGCAGACAAAACTACTCCGGATAAATTTCCGTATAATTTTGGTTCTACAAAAGTTTCCTCAACACAACCATAAAATAAGATTGCCGCTAACAAAACAAGAAGCTTATATATTCCAGCCTGCATATTAGATACTTTCACAAATAATTCAATTATAGATTAAAACTAAAACCACTAAACAATCTATTTTTTATAATTCCCGCCGAGATAAAACATGAGTCCAAATGTTCCTTTCAAAAAAGAGTCATTATAGGAGCCCGCCTTTCGGGAGTCAAAACCATCATCAAGTATATAATTATACTGGCCCGTAATGTTGATACCTAGGCGCTTATTTAAAGCGTACTCTAGCCCAACACCCCCATTCACCATTTGATAGGAGCTTCCTTTAAATTCAAAGAAACTATCCCTTCCTGCTAAGGTTCCGTAACCTATTTGAACAAATGGCGATATTTTTTGCCTTGTGAGAGTTCTATATTGCAGGTTAACTTCCGCTGAACTCATCTTCCTTTTAAATTCACTGATAGCCCCTAAGCTCGCCGATCCAAACGCCAATTGTAAATTCAGGGCTCTACTTAAACCTATATTCAAGTTTGCGCCGTAACCGTAAGTAGCTTTGGAAGGACCATAGTCACCAGAATACCGTAAAATTGAGGCAGTCGGCAGCAGCGATATCCGTAACCGATTGGTTTCGTTGGTGGCCCCATAAACATCAGTCCCCCGTGATTCAGCTTGCTCTAACTCATATTCATCTATACGCTTCTTAAGCGATATTGTATTTTTGGCATCCGCTGTCCATAATCCATCACGTACCCCTTCCAACACCAGTGCTTCCACCGACTTTTCAATGGCTTCGGTAACGGCCATCTGAGAAGGCTCATTGGTTGTAAAACCAGTTTCTGCTTCTAATAAGCGCTTAAATTTTACAAATTGAAACAAACTAGCATTTACTGTTTGGGATAAGATTGTTTTAGAAGTATAGACCGTTTTTAAAATTTTACCCGTTTTGGTAGCTACCGCCCTAAGATAAACCGTAACACGATCCTGCCTATACTGAGTAGAACCTCCAGCACCAAAATACTTTAAACCAGCACCACCAGTAATGATATTAGCATCGTAAGAAACAATCCCTCCTTCAAGAATAATACCGGCAAATAGCAAGGGAGGTAAATTGTCATTGTCGGATTTAAATTGTGCCATACTCGAACGAATAATCTTACGTTCATTCAAGAGATTACTCACATTTTCTCGTTCAATGGTTACAAACCATCCACTTTCATCAAGCGCTTTTAACAGAATATTGGTAGCTCCTTGTGTTACAGCGGTTGAATAGCTGATCCCATTATCAGAGGGTTTGTATTGTCCTGTTTGATCCCGAAATTTATAAACGGCAGCAACCAGTTTTTCAGAAGGCCTAGGTAGGTTTCTAAGTTCCGGTGTTTGAACCGTTTCCTCTCCAATCCTCGCCCTTTGTATTTTGGTAGGTTGATGGAAATAGGCGGCACAACCATTTAAAAAAAGGAGGATTACCGACAGCGTAGCTAACTTGTAAAAGTTGGTCCAAATAGGGTTCATTGTCAAAAACTTTACTAAAAAAATGCACATTAAGATATTTGAACGAAATCAGTAATAAGGTACTGTTATGGCTGTTTCTCCGCCCTTACCATCTGTAATTCTAACAATAAGGCCTGTATTACCCGGCGAAATATCCACGGTTAAGTCTCCATATTGGTAGGTACCTTCTTTTAGCCCTTCCTCACCAAATTGGTTAGTATATAGCTGCCTTGTTATGGTACTTAAAAGCTGGCTACTAAGTGAGGAAGCAAAATCAGCCAACTGAGAAGTTTCCTTGGTTGACGAAGATTTAAGAGTCGCCGGATCCTTGTTTTTGTCTTGAACCTGTGCAGAACTTAGCAACCAATTGTAATTAAAGGTATCGCCACCGAACGACGGGTTCGTAGGACGATACACAAAACCTTGTGCATGTGTAGCGTAAAATCCAATTGATAGAAAAAAAGCGATAAAATAAAACTTCATATTCTTTAAGAATTGAAATGAATTGATTTAAAAAATACCCGTCCCCATTTGATCGTCGGTTCCAAGTTGTTTTTGAATTTCTTGATAACTGATAAAATATTGAAAAACTTCTTTGACTGCCTCACCAGACTGCAATTCAAGGGCTTCCAAGCGGGTTTGTACAAATTGTTGCCAAACCAAAAGCTCTCCAATTTTTATAGATACTAAATTGGTGATACCTGGTGAAGGAATTTCTTCAAGTTCTATCACCAAATCCACGTTGTTTTCCGAAATTTCTTTAAACTGTTTCACGGAAACACTGTCTAGTTGCATCCCCGACCATTGCCTATAAAACTCTTCATAAAAATCACGTCCCAACTTAGTTTTGGTATTATCAATGATTAATGTGGAAACCTCTTCCATTTCTGAGCTAGACTCATCCAAGACTCCAATATCAATTTCTGATTCATCAAAGTTTTGACCCAAAACTGGAATTGACAAAACCATCAGGAATAGACATAATGACCGTATTTTCATTTGATAAAGAAAGCATTGGACTCAATAGATAACTTCATTCCTCCCGACTGCTCTATTTTAAGGGCAGGTAGATCTCCCGTATTTTTTCCATGAATCACCAAACCATTGCCGTTGTCTACCTGAATTACTTGAAAGTTGATATGGTTACTCTTTACCTTATCAAGAACTAGGTTATTATCGTCCCCTTTTTGAGATAAGTTATAAGCATTACTGTTTCCTGTGATATTAAGCTTCAAATTGTTTCCATCTCCCATCTGGCTAGTAATCAACTCATTACCATTCCCATTAATTTTTATATCAGAAGTATTTTGGTTACCATTCTGAGTAAGCTTTAACTGTGTCCCAGCGTTTCCAGTACCATCAAAATAGCCAATTTGTGAAATAAATGCCTCTTGAGAAATCGTAGAAGAAAAGTTTGAATACGTACCAATGCCATCACTCCCTGGTATAACCTGTGCGAGCAAAACAGGGCTGCATAGAAATGTCCCAGCAAAAATTAGACATGATTTCATACGTTGAAAAAAAGTAATATCCACGAGACTTTGTTAAAAAATTTCTCTAAAAACCTATAATAGGGCAATAAGGAATAAACCTTATTGCCCAATTATTTAAGTAGTCTAATTTATGGCATTGGACTAGACTGAACTGCATTTACAACGTTGCTATTTCCATTCTGATGAATCATGTCATAATGACCGTTACCAGTTTGTGTTACATTGTATTGGTTATTATTGCCTTGCTGAAAGAAATCAATCCGGTTGTTATCTCCATTTTGCATTAAGCTAGCTTCGTTATTGTTTCCTGCTTGAGCAGCACCATAAACGTCTCCTACATTACCCACTCCGGTAATTTTGTTATCATCGCCCATTTGTTTGGCAACCAACTCATTGTTAGAACCCCACTGGTGTAGTTTTCCCCAGTTATCATCACCGTTTTGCACTAATTTGGCCGAATTATCGTCTCCACCACCTTGGTAAATACTACCCCAGTTGTCGTCACCAGTTTGCTTAATCTTGGCCCAGTTATCATCACTAGTTTGTGTAATTACCGCTTCGTTATCATCTCCTGTTTGCTTAATCTTAGCCCAGTTATCATCACCGGATTGGTTGATTTCAGCATCGTTATCATCACCATTTTGTTTGATTTTAGCCCCGTTATCATCACCAGTTTGATTAACTTCGGCATCGTTACTATTGCCTGATTGCTTCACCTTTGCCCAGTTGTCATCACCAGTTTGATTGATTTCAGCATCATCTCTTCTTCCATCCTGAACTATAATAGCTTCATTGCCATCACCATTTTGGTTTACAGTTGCATCTTCTCCATCATAAGTAAAACTCAAAACAAAGTGACTAGTTTGATCCACCATGGATTTATTTCCATTACCAGATTGTGAAACATCTGCATCATTCTTAGGGCCACTTTGTGCCACCATAGAGGCATTATTGTCACCAATTTGCTCCACCGATGCCTCATTTCTATTGAGAAGGAATGCGCCAGACTGGGTAATCATGGAAGTGTTAAACTCTCCGTTTTGAGTTGCATCTGCACTGTTGAAACCTCCCGACTGCATAACACCTGATTCGTTCTGCTTGCCTGTTTGTGAGACATCAATCGTTTGATAATTCCCTGTTTGACTCGCTTCTGAGGTATTCTTTTTGCCAGCTTGATCTACTTCGACCAAATTCGCCTTGCCATTTTGAGAAATGGTGGACTCATTTTTACCATTATTAAAGGAGCCATTACTTTGGTTTACTACTGCATGGTTACCACCCAGTATAAATTCAACTATCGAGGCTGTACTCGTTTGATTAATAGTAGACTTCTGGTCAGTTCCCGACTGGTTTAAATTGACAGTGTTGTACCTTCCGGACTGGTTAGTGTTATTGACATGTTGGGCGAACAAGCAAGTAGTTGCTAATAGAGCCGCTACGGTGAGTGTTAGTTTTCTCATAGTTAAAATAGAAAAAGGTTATAAAAGTTGATTAAGAATTAAAGATTACCTTGAAAAATGATTGCACTGTTTACTTGTCCTTGCTGACTTATATTCGATATGCTTCCATTACTATTTTGATTAATATCGCTTCTGTTATGATCTCCAAATTGATTCGAAAAGGATTTGTTTTCTAATCCATTTTGTGAAAATTTATAGGTGTTATGGTCGCCAACTTGTGCTGCCCCCATAAAGGTGTAACCATTTATAGAATTACCATCCCCTACCTGCTCCATCATAACCTGGTTATTATTTCCATATTGAGAAAGTTTTGTATTGTTAACATTTCCCGTTTGTATCCCATTAGAATACTGGTCACCGGAAGTCCCCACCGACTGGTTATTATGTCCGTTTTGGGTTAGCAAAAATTCGTTGTTATTACCTTTTGTTACAATTCGAGCATTATTTTCATTTCCCGACTGGTTGGTATTTACAGAATTATTGGAGCTACTTCCGTCCTTTATCCATTGAAATGAAGTATTTCTATCACCCGACTGCACCACACTTACGCTGTTAACTGTGCCATCTACTTGTTGCCAAACCGAATTGTCTGACCCTGCTTGACTGGCAAATCCGGTTGAATACGTAGACCATGATGCGATTTGCGTCGCTTGATTATCCGTTCCATATTGTTCCAGCCCCAAATACGACTCATTGGCAGAACCTCCCCGGACAACTTGCTTCCCATAATTGTCTGCTCCATACTGGTATATGGAAGTGGTATTATTGGTATTTTGATCTATGTTTCCTAACCCGTCTGCCCCGATATATGTTTCCGCATTATTTTTACCAATTTGAGTGATAGTTGACTCATGCCCAAGACCATACTGTTTTACAATTGACTCATTACCTGTAAGATTGTCAAGAGATCTATTAGACTGGGTAACTGTTACTACATTTTTATCATCAACCGTTCCAGCAGAACTATTTTGATAAACATCTGAACTATGAATCCCGGATTGCTGCCGGAAATGAAAATTAAAATCGCCCTCCTGCACTGTATTGCCGATGTTACCAGTTTGCGCAAGAACATAAGTTCCAGCAAGGGTAAGAATTATTACTGATAGAATCTTTTTCATATGATAATGTAAAATTCTTAAAGAGGATTTATTCAGTATCAACGACAGCTACGTCGTGATACTCATGGCCATTAGTCGAAGGAATTGGTAAAATATTCCAATTAATTGTAAAAATAATAATAGATTTTTTGTACTTACCTAAAAATGAGCTAGTTAAAACGAAATTTATTTTACATTAATAAAATGAACTAGATCTATATTAAAGTCAATTTTTTCTATAATCCATTACAAACCAGTTCTTGGTAATATGCCACTCTTACAATTAATATTTCCAAAAATCAAACTGAGCAAAAATTAAATACTATTTTTCTATCAGAAAAACGAAACCAATTGACAGAATTTATAGTACCTGATTATTAACGACTTAAAACGATGGTATCAATGAAAACAGGTAGAATACTTATCACTATTTCTATTACATACTATTAATTACTTTTGTTTGATGCTAATGTTTAATCACATTATTTCTACAAGTAATATTCTACTTGTGGTATTTGTAAACTTAACTAGTTCATCATCTCAAAAAATGATGCTACGCCAATTTAATAACCGCTTTTTTATTAAAGTAATTACTTGCTACATTTACTTAATCCTACTATATCCCTATTTTTCATAGTTATATTTATGTATTCAAATGACTAATACGGAATAGGTGAATCAAGGGATGGGAATTGCTAAGGATAAGATGTTAAAAAAGAAACATCACATTTAAAAAAGTTCATTTAGC
>CAXBLH010000221.1:0-8888 GCA_963976315.1 uncultured Dyadobacter sp. | reverse complement strand
TTCGCCCTGGTTATTTCGGGGAACTGGAAATTGTTGTATCATTAGAAAGTGGTTTGGTACTCATTAAAAGATAGAAAGGTAGATTGCGATGCAGGAAATAGAACCCTATTACAACTGGGAAAAACATTATGTGGCTAGTCGAGATAAGCGTTCGCCATTTTATAAGCGTACTTATAATCTCAATTATTATGAAAATGATATTTATGGATACTATATACATCCTCTTTGGGATCATATAGGAACGGAAACGTTATATGTCAAAATCCTATTTGCCGACTATAAAAAGCGCTATGTAGTAATAGAACTATTTGGTGAATGGAATGATGCCATAAACAACGATATTATGTTTCTAAAACGGCAGGTAATTGATCCCCTAGTGGAAGAAGGTATTAATCAATTCATCCTTTTGGGAGAGAATGTACTTGATTTTCATGGTAGTGACGACGATTATTATGCCGAATGGTTTGAGGATGTGGAAGATGGCTGGATAACGGCAATGAATTTTAGAGAACATGTTCAAAACGAGTGGTCTCGTTTTAAGTTAGATTACTATATCAATTTCGGTGGAACCTTGGAATTGGCCAATTGGAGAACCTTATTGCCAGAACAATTCTATGAATTGGTTAAAAAATTGATCATAAGAAGGTTAGCTTGAAAAATCATCAATAAAATGCTTGCAAGGAAAGAAACTCCTTTGTAGCTTTCGGAGGACAACAGCTAAAACCACAAATTAAATTATTGAAAATGGCAAACTCAGAAACACAAGGGAATAAAGAAGAACCCGAGAATTCAAAAAAGGTTACTTCTGAAAATATTGATACTATTAAATCAGACATTTCAGACAGGATTTCCCAAGTTAAAATGGAAGTAGAAGCAAGTTTAACAGAAGGAAAAATGATGGCTGAGAAACTGGCAGATGAATTTAACGAGCAGGCCGAAAAGTTGAAACAAGAAGCAAGTGAAAAATTTGATGAAGCAAAGGTAAAAGCATCAGAAATCTCTTCAAAATTGCAAGTGGAGGTGGAGAATTTGAAGGAAGATGCTGGTGATAAATTCGACGATTTGAAAGAAGATGCCTCCGAAGCATTAGAAGAGGCCCGCGCTAAGGCAGAAGAAACTTTGGAAGAAGCAAGGGCCAAAGCTTTGGAAATAAAAGCGATTGCAGAGGCAGAATTACAGGAATTACGACAGGAAGCTGGCGAAAAATTGGAAGAAACCAAAGTTAAAGCCAAAGGTTTTTGGGCGAGGCTCTTCGGGAAATAATAGGATTTATTTGGAGCCATAAGCAAAACCTACTGAATTCTGGGAAGGTTTTGTTTATGGCGTTCTTCTAAAATACCAGTAAGGGTTTGGTCTTTTAGAAAGGCTGTTCCGTTTGACTCGCTAAAACTGAAATACCCTCTAAAAAAGATTTAGGCTCATAACCTAGCTTGTAGCAAGCCTTATCCAATATAAAACCAGTTCGGGGAGGTCGCCTTGCCGTTTCTTTAAAGGTAGCCGCATTGGTCTTTGAAATTAAATTGGTATCTAATTTGAAATAACTAGCTGCTAAAATGGCCATTTCATAGGGGGTTAGTAATTCCTTTCCTGAAATATGAAAAATACCTTCCGCTGCTTGGTCTGCGATTAAGTAGCAGCCCATGGCCAAATCCTCCGCTAGAGTAGGGGTGCGGTACTGGTCCGTTACTACTCGGATATATTTGCCGGATTCTAATGAATTTTTGACCCACAAGATAATATTGCTTCGACTCATATCATGGGCGATACCATAAACTAAAACCGTTCGGGTAATGGCCCATTTGATTGGGGAATGGATAATCGCTTTTTCTGCGGCATATTTGCTCCATCCGTAAAAACTAATCGGGTTCGGTTCGTCGGTTTCAATATAGGGTCCATCTTGCCCGTCGAAAACAAAATCGGTAGAAAGGTGCTGTAAAAAAATGTCGTGTTTATGACAAATAGCAATTAAATGTTCCACTGCAGTGACATTTAATTTCCAACAGGCTTCTTTGTTTAATTCACAGGTATCCACATTGGTCATGGCCGCCGTATGAATAATTACATCCGGGCGTGTAGCAGTGATAACGTCCGAAATACTAGCTGACGAGGTAACATCCATTTCGTGGTATTCGTAGCCCGACGTATAAGGTAGTCGGTTGGGGCCAATGGAAGTGGCAATGGTGGTTATGTTGGGTTTTTGTGATAATAATTGTACTAACTTTTGTCCTAGGAGGCCGTTCGAGCCAGTGATTAGTATACGTTTCACAGAATGAAGTTTTGAGCTTGAATACGTCTTTTGTGATTCAAAAGTCGGTACTCAAAGTTCTTGATTTTTTATTTTAAATTCTATTTATAAGCAATTTTGGTACCACTATAGCCAAAAAATGCTGCCAACCCTGTTGACAGCATCTTCCTTTATTGGCAGGCTATTTATAGTTTGAAACCAATGGTAGCCCGAAGTATATTATTGTTCTTGCTACTCGTTTTAATGAATTTGGTTATTCCCCACTCATGGCTAATATCCAGTGTGATAAATCCAAACTCTAAACCTATCCCGGCATTGGCACCATAAGAATATTCATTAAGATTGTCCTTGCCAAAATCGGTTTGAGTGCTTTTGTCAACCGCAAGTAAGTAATTGCCCACAATTCCGCCTTTTACATTGAACTTGAAAAAACCACTATTCGCTTTTGTAAGGTATACCCCAAGTAGTAATGGTACTTTTAAAGAGTGGACTCTTGGGCCGTCAGTAAAAGTTTTTTGAGACAAACTATCCTTTTGCGAGATCTCCATGGAGGAGTTGAAGTAATGGATACCAGGCTGTACGAAAAAGCGCTTAGTCCTTATGCGATAGTCAAGGCCAGCGTTCCACCCTGCACGACCGTTGATTTCGTCATCCTTAAAGTTGGCATCAAATGCCGAGGCATGTAAACCAAATGTTGGGATTACCCAAGTTCCCGAATTCCGTTTCTTACCTTCTCCAAAACGATCCTGAAAAGTTAATTTAGAATTATCGTAGTTTTCGGTACCCTGGTAATTATTTGCATTTCCCTGGTTTTGGCCAGTATTCAAACGGTTATCCATCATGAACTCCTGTTGGCGGTACCTTCTTTCTCTCAACCAAGCTTGATACTCGGCATCGTCCTGTCCTGCATTTATTGCCGGAGTTTCCTGAATGGTTTCTTGCCTTTCGATGGTGGGGGCTGCCTTCTCTTCCTTTTGATAATTGGGTGGGAGAATGATGTTGTTGATAATTATAGTAGGTTGCCCACTTTGCTGCGGATAGTTTTTATAAGTGGATTCTACCACGCGTTCCGTGATAGTCTGGATACTTTCTGGTTGTCGGGTGGAGTCTACCACCACTGTTTTTTCAATTACATTGACTTTGTTCGGATGCTTTCCTTTTTTATTAGACTGTGCGTATATAGTAGAAGAAACCGCAACAGAAAGTATAACGGAGTAAATAATAGACTTTCTCATTTTATAATTTAATTAATGTTTGTTGATTTTTGTAAGAATAGTAACTACCTCTCAAAAAACTGGGTTAATATTCTAATCTCTTTCGTTAAAAAATCTTGCCACTTATTAAATACGGCAAAACTAGGTGCCAGGTCACATCCTTTCCATTTCCTATTTGGTAGACTTGGAATTGATATTCCTATATTTTTGCGCTTTAAATGGACTTATTCTCTTGATAGTGCAGGTAATTATGGGAGGCAAAGAAAGAATTAAAAAAAATATTGTACACAAATTCGTAATGTCGTATTCTATTTTCTATGTATCCCTTTTTCTACCAATTAGTGTAGACAAATGGGAATATTTTACCCTAACAAGGTATACGTAATTTGAGAGTGGTTGTAATTGGCGAAAAGTCCTTTTTTGGACTTTTCTGCTATTTGTGCAATAGTAGAAAATAATTAAAGGCCAGTTTACCACAGTATACCGGCCTTTAATAGAAGTAATCCGAGTGATCTAATTTACAAGTTTACTTGTAAGTGGATAGTGGTGCTTATCGAAGCGAACTATTACTGTACTTTACAAAAGTCTAAAATTTGTATTTTCTGGCAATTTTCTTTTTACTCATTTTTTTAGCAGAAATATGCATCACAATATTTTTTTCGGGACGGTTACGTGAGTCTCGGGGCTGTTCAGCGATTTTATCAATCACTGAGATTCCGTCAATTACTTGTCCAAAAACACTATAAGCACCATCAAGGTGCGGTGTACCACCAATTGTTTGATAGGTGTTTTTTTGTTCCTCTGTTAACTTCCGAGCTGCTCGTGATTCTTGTATTGCCAAATCCGTAGTAGACCATTTATGTCCCTGAACCAAATAAAACTGACAGCCGCTAGATTCTTTATTAGGGTTGTTGTCACGGGCTGCAGCTAAGGCACCTTTTTGATGAAACCGTTTGGCATCTAATTCGGCAGGGATTCTATATCCATTTCCACCATTACCCAGATAACGCTCTGTATCCGCATTTTTCGACTCCGGGTCTCCTCCTTGTATCATAAAGTCTTCAATCACTCGATGAAAAAGTAAACCATCATAAAACTTTTGTTCTACCAGTTTTAGGAAATTGGCCTTATGTTTTGGGGTTTCGTCAAACAATATTAGATGCATGGTACCCATCGAGGTTTCCAGGGTGACCAGTTCGTCTTTCTTAGATTTTTTTTGACCAAACGAATTAGCAGTACCCAGTAACGTACCTAGTATTATTACTATTAAAAACGACCTAATTTTCATTGTTATTCTAAAATATTTTTTAAAGATATTGGACTTTTCTTCTAATGATTTGGCAAACTAGCTGGTGCTATCATCATTTAGGGCTAAGATTTGGTTAAATACCACTTTTGAGCTGAGTTGATATAACACCAGGGACACTAAACAAATCCTGAAAGTATCTATTATTTATTTCGTGCAAATACATTTTTATTGACAGGGTGAAATATGAATTTTAATCCAAAATCCTTCCCTTTGGAAACATCTTCCATTTGTACTTTTACATCGTTGTGCTCCCAATTTAAGGAGGTTGCCTTACCATTTACTGGTCCGAAATTTTCTGTAAAATGATGCTTTCCAGAGTTCCAAAGTTCCTTGGTAGCCTGCGGACTATTCAAATACACATCGATTTCGATTTTATTTACTTTACCATCAGTTGTTAAAAAATACTGGATGTCGATGGTTTCTAACTGGTCGGTTTCGTGGGTGTAGCCCAAATGATCCGGTAGTTCTTCAAACATTTCATAGTTTTCATTGGCCTTTACCGCACTAACCGGGTCACCAAAAGAAATTCCTCTAACCGTACCGGTGGAGGATTCAGAAAGGATTTCCTTCAAAAGTTGGTTCTGATTACTATTCAATTCATTTTGAGTAGGATCAGCTAAAGCCATACTATCCGATTCGGCAGTAGTTGTTTCTTGAGTAGTGGAGTCGCAACTTACAATAGTGATTGAAAGCAACAACAAAAGATAGAATTTTAGAATATTCTTCA
Source organism: uncultured Dyadobacter sp. (assembly GCA_963976315.1). Lineage (GTDB taxonomy): Bacteria > Bacteroidota > Bacteroidia > Cytophagales > Spirosomataceae > Dyadobacter. The sequence continues at coordinate 3,393 of CAXBLH010000221.1, read as the reverse complement.
TTTTTTATTTTTGAGTGTTTGTAATTAGGTTGATAAAATGTTGTTCCAGTAATAGTGGTGGTAAACGATACAAATTTAATACAAGGTGATGCTATTTTTAGGAGGTATTAAAATTCTCTTCCAATATTGAAGAAAAAACGACCTTCTTTGTTTGCGTTTACACTATATGTGAACCGTAGCACCATATTGTAAAAAGTGACGATATCCAGTCCAGTACCGGCACCATAAAGCAAGGAGTTGCCAAGTTGCGTGTTGCTCAATTCTGGATGATAATTTTTAACATAACCTGCATCTGCAAAAGTATTAAGGTATACCGCTATAGGAATGGTATTGAACTGCTTGATAGGTATCCAATTAAAATGTTTTTCAACGGAAAAAATCTGATACTTAATTTCATTTTTCCAAAGCGCATAATCCTGTCCATCCACTACATACAATTCGTATCCTCTTACCAGGTCGTTACGAAATCCTAATCCGATGGTTTGTAAATAGGGTTGTTTTTTGGGCAATGACACCCGAGCTCTCACTCCGGAATTGGCGAACCACTTTTTGCTAATGGGAAAATATTTTCGATAAGAGCCATAGGCATAAGCCATATTTACATCATCCGTTGGAAGTAGACCTACCTTTGAGGCCAGAAATCCCCAGCTTTGTCCACGTAATGGATACTGTACGTTATCCCTTTTGTCGTAACTATAGGTATACGAGAGCTGAAAGTATTGCTGTTTTTTATTTTGCTCGTTTTCAAAATAGTTAGAATTGAGTGCCCGCAAAGTATCCGAAATGGTGGAAGAGCTCCAGCGTAAATCGAGGGAATGATAACTGTAAAATTTATTTCTTCGGGTAATATTAAAGTAAGTATAAAATCGACGTTTGTTTACATCTTCACTACTCAGGTAATCAAGCTTATCGTTCCACGTACGAAAAGCGGTTGTTTTATTAATGGAATAGGAAGCTCCTACGGTTACGCCGGTTTTTTGAGCCTTATCAATATAAGGCATGGAATAGGAAATGTCGAATTTGGGGATAAATCCGAATTCTGCTAAGAGTCTCAATTTATCGGCGCGCCCAGTCACATTGCCATAACTCAGGTAAGTTCCAAAAATGGTTCGACGTAGGTCACGGTTTCTGTCATACCACCATTCATTAAAGTTTCTATCTGCGAGTTGAAAAATTGGTAGCATTATAAAGTACCATCTTTCTTTCACTATTACCGTGATGTTGGTATGCAGGGAGTCCGTATCCAACTGCGTTTTCATTTCAACGGTGATGAACAAGTTGGTGTTCACTATTTTCCGCCGATCAACTTCCAGTGCTTCTTGGAAACCTAGGCTATCAAAAGCCATTTCCGGTGCAATGGCCATTTCACGAGCGATAATTTTTGTTTGCGTCTTTAAATTACCTTCAAAGTGAATGGTTCCAATAAGAATGTTTTTTGGAGCGGCAGTCGCTAATGGCTGACCATAACTAGCAAGTGCCGAAAGGACTAAAAGAAGACAGTACAATAGTGTATAGCTGTTATTGGGAATTAAACTACAGTTTTTCTGGGTCGCTGGCAGCAATGCGTTTTTATTTAGATTGGAAACAGATTCAAAATTAAAAATTTAATAGTCAGAAAAGAAAATGTAGGTCAAGTAATCTAAGATTGTAAACCAGTATGATATACTTGGGTAATGAACTTTACAACGATTTGAACAGTTTTGCAACCCACTTTCTGCTGTTCTATTCTTGCCTGAAGCGAGTTTTTAAAGGATTTTAGCTTTCAAGTTGCTGATAATAAAAGTCTTTGGTCAAAATCATTCGTGGGAAGGTCTGGTGTATTAACAAATTATTAACTAATAAATTTCAAAAATAACCAGTAGCCTTTTCTATTTCGAATGCAGTATCACACATATTAAATACAATCTCATAATATGTCACAAGAAAGGGCTGAAATATTGATCCAAAAGATGTTAGGCAACATGCTTAATGGCGAGGAGTTGGAAGAATTCCTTAAGTCACTTAAGGATGCAAGCCAACAGGATTACTATTCGGTGATATTAGAACGGCATTTTAATAAAATTATTGAAGATTGTAAGGCAACAAAGAAAACCCCTGAATAAAATTTGCCACAGTTTTAGTTTTTTACAATTCAAATTAGTTGTCTATGATCAAATAAAACCCAATACATTCAATGCAAATACAATTAAATGAAAGCAAATCTATTTTTAAATTATTGTTTAATCAATCCTGAGTTTAACTTCCAGAGGAAATGAAATTTTCTCAAACAGTACAAAAGAGAATTATGATATTGAGAACTTTTAGTAGCCTCTTTTTAGATATTGCTAGTATTAATTTCAAATTCTGAGGTCTAATTCTTCCATTCTGTTTCAATAGATTAATTCAACTTTAGAATTCCGAAAGGGTATTATTTATTGCTTTAAAAGTAGCTACCAATTATGCAATATCTAATCGAACTTAAATAGACAAAGCTTTTGTGTTTTATGAATTTAAACTTTTTTTTTATTATCTCATCCAACTTCCTATGAAGACAAATTTTCTATTTATGAGCTCGCTCAGGCACTGGTTACTCCTACTAGCAGTAGTAGGTATACTTGCCCCAGCAGCCCAAGCCGTACCAATGGTGATTGGTGCGAAAATGGCAGATCGGACTATTACTGGTACGGTCACAGCAAAACGAGACGGTTCAGTACTTCCTGGCGTTAATATTATTTTAAAAGGATCGCAAGTCGGTACTTCTACCGATGGATCTGGTAATTTTGCTATTACTATTGATAATGTTAGCAACCCTACTTTGGTCTTTTCTTTTATTGGACACGAAAGTCAAGAAGTAGCAGTTGGCAATCAATCGATTGTGAATGTAGAAATGGCTGAAAGCAGTGAGACACTGAACGAAGTAGTTGTAACGGCTCTTGGTTTAACCAAGGAAAAAAGAGCGCTTGGTTATGCTACTACTTCCCTTACTTCCAAGGATATAGAATCGGGTGGAACATCCAATCCTTTGAAATCATTAGAAGGAAAGTTGACGGGTGTTCAGATGAATAGCCTTTCTTCTAATCCTACTTCATCCGTAATGTTTAACATTCGTGGAGCATCGTCCTTAGCAGGGATTATGGCTGGATCTGGCGGTAATATCAACAACGCAACACAGCCTTTGATTGTATTGAATGGTGTGCCAGTGACGACTAACGGGGTTGGAACTACTGCGGGTATTGATGTAGGTAACTACATGAACACCATCAACCCTAATGACATTGAGAGTGTTTCTATTTTGAAAGGTGCTAGTGCCTCTGCTCTTTATGGATCTACTGCAGGTAATGGTGTAATTTTGATTACTACCAAATCAGGTGCACAAAGCAAAAGAGGAATTGGTGTTTCGGTGAATAGCGCAGT
>CAXBLH010000220.1:0-8917 GCA_963976315.1 uncultured Dyadobacter sp. | reverse complement strand
AAATCCAAAACAAACGGCCAGTGGAATTAACAGGGCAAATACTTTACCAAAAGCAACGGATAATCGTTTGGCGCAAGTTGATAAATCGGAAAGTATAATCCCCGTTTTGCCCATCAAATCAGCCTATCGTTTCGGTGCTGGATTTCAAACCGAATCCCATATCCAGATCAAAAACATAACAGCAGAGCTACCACTAGGCAAACGTTTTTCTTTTTCAACAGGTTTGTCATGGTTAAAAGCCAAGCCTCTGGTTTTTATTAATGAAAAGCTCTTTAAAGATAAAAACAAGATGGATTTTGATGAAATGCGCCCGAAGGATAATGTATATACCAAAGAAATCGTAAATATTAAAGTAAAAACTTCCGCAGTTCAAGTACCCTTAACCGTAGCTTTCAGAAGTGCCCTCAATGATAAACTAGATTATTATTTAAATGCAGGGACTAACTTAACCGTAAGCTCCAAGGACCAGTATAACTTTGATGTTTCAACGATGAGGCCTTTTCAAAATATAGATTATTACGAAGGCTCTTTTGAAAGAAAAAACAGGTTACCACTCATAAATTCTTGGAATGCTGGAATAGGTATTGAGAAAGCATGGCAACCCATTGTGATACAAATAGAAGGATACTTGGTAAACTATTTCTCTACTGTTACCCCAGAAACCCCAAAATTAAGCCCTGGACTAAAAGTGAAACTACTTTATCAGTTTGGCCCTAAAAATAATAATACTACCAGAGATTTTAAATCTGGAGGCAAGATTTAGGTATTAAATTGTTAAAATATTATTTTTGGGTTTTGTATCTAATTTACTCTAAGTTTTGAAATACGCTGCCATAGATATTGGCTCCAATGGAGCCAGAATGCAAATTTCATCAGTACTAAATGATGATGGGAATGTCCGGTTCAAAAAAGTGGAGTATGTTCGCTTTCCTTTACGGCTTGGTCATGATGTTTTTACAATAGGCGAAATCTCTGAAATGAGTGAAGACCGGATGATTAAGCTCATGCTTGCCTATCAACTTTTAATGGAATTGCATGAAATTGATGATTACATGGCCTGCTCCACTTCTGCTATGCGGGAATCCAAAAATGGGCAACAAGTTCGGAATAATATTGAACAACGTACTGGGATCCATATTCAGATAATCGACGGTCAAAAAGAAGCCGAACTAGTAAACAATGTAGTTATAAAATCATTAGCTGAAGGACAATATTTACATATAGATGTGGGTGGTGGTAGTACCGAACTAAATGTATATAGAGATAGAGTTAAAATTGCGGCAAAATCGTTCAAACTTGGTTCGGTTAGACTATTAGAAGGCAAAGAATCTAAAAACTCTTGGCAAAAAATTGAAGAATGGATAAGAACCTATGTGGATTACTCTCAACCCATCCAGGCAGTAGGCACAGGAGGTAATATCAATAAGCTATTTGACCTTTCAGCTAAACTTTCGCAGAGCGCTGCCAGCTTCGACGAAATTGAAAAAATACACCAATACATAGGCCAGTTCACGTTAGTTGAGAGAATTAACAAGCTTCAACTGAACCCAGACCGAGCGGATGTAATAATTCCAGCTGGGGATATCTACCTTTCCGCTATGAAATGGGCTGGTGCAAAAATTATGCATGTACCCGATGTAGGGTTAAAGGATGGTATGCTTCAGCTACTTTATGACACGGCAATGCGTAAAAAAAGAGTCTAAATAGACTCTTTTAAAATTTCAAATTAGGAGTGTGGTTACCAAACCTGCTCCAAATCTTTGGCTGAATACTTGTGATTACGGTCTACAAAAACCGAGTCCTTGTCCTCTTTCTTTAAAGAAAGGGGATTTTTTTTACCCAGCTTTGCCAGCATAGCTACCGGAAAAAGAACTACAAAGAATACCAAAGAAAGTAAAATCTTACCATTAATTGCTCCTAAAATCTCGGCAATCTTATACCAACCTTTTACAATTAAGTCACCCGCGGCAGGAATGGCTAAACTCAAAACGCCAACCACCACACCAGCGATAAGGAAATACTGCGACTTGAATATAAAGTATAAAACTAACATCCCAGTAACAATGACCAACTGGGCTTTTAACTTATCTGATTCTGACATTACTAATTTATAAAAAGGGTATAAATGTGTGTTGAGGAGATAACATCAACACACATCGCTAATTTAGAATAAAGTATATATAAATGGAGCAACTGCAGAACCTCCGCCAATTACTATTAATACACCTATCAAAAGTAGCACTAAAATAACAGGTGCTAACCACCATTTTTTGCGTTCTTTCATGAAAGCAAATAAGTCTGTCAAAAAGTCCATATGAGTCTAAAATAAGTTTTCAAATACAATTTAATTATTTTTTTTCATCGCATCATAAACGCGGTCTGCAATTAATTTATTGAGTTCGGCACTTCCATGTCCATCATTTTTGCCCACAACACGTTCCTTTTCTGGAATCATTTTAATTCCGTCGTTGATCGTAATAACTTCTACCCCTTTGGAACGTAAATAGTCCTCAACAGGCTTAGTATAGGAAGCACTTTTATCCAGTTGGAATAAAAATGGAATAAAAACGGCATACATTTTAGCTTGTGTACTGTCACGATAGTCAACCATCTTTTGAAGATCTCTAAGGTGCTGATTGAGAACCGTTGTATCAGTATATGCGGTTTGAACAAATTTTTCAAAGGTACTAAATCCTGTGTGTGGAAGCTGCCAATAAATGTAGTTTGGCAAATAAAAATGCCTTACCACTGTATTGGTAATTCCTGAAAGGTCATGATATGGCTCGGCCCCGCTTAGGGTTAATCCTTTTTCTCTTCCCACTTTTTCAATATCATTTGGAAAGTACTGTAAAACAATGGCATCAGGTTTCACTGGGAACTCGGCCAGTCTTTTAGATTCGTCCCTAGTATCCGCACCAGAAACCCCCAAATTAAATACCTGGTATTTTTCCGAACCCAATTTTTGGCCTAACATATTGGAGAAGCGTTCTTGAACATCTTCTAAACCATGTCCCGCTGCAAAAGAATCACCTATCACTAGTACTTTACTTTTACCCGGCTGGTTTACTACCTCCTCATCATGATAACCCATCGCATTTACTGGGTGCCAATATTTTTCCCACCAAATCTGAGACGCTTTTGAAAGTACTCCTTCATGACTTTGAGGAACGTACATGAAAACTATCTCTAAAAACATTAGAACCACTAATAAGGGTACCAAAAGAGTAACTACGTTTGCAATTATCCCCTTCGCCTTGCTCTTTACAACGCCGTAGTAAAAAATGCGTAAAATTTCTATAATTAGAAGAAACCAGAAAGCCAATTTGGCCATCCTTACGTATTTATTATCACTTTGAGGAAATCCCGGAAACTCAAATTTGATTAGTAATTTCTCTGGATAAAAAAGAAATATAAATAATAATCCTAGGAAAAAGATCCGGACAAAACTTGAAATTAATTTCGAAATCATAATATTAATCGTTGCCGCTTTTAATAATTCGTACTGGATTAGTCAAGTACAAATTCGGTTTGCCAATTATCCTTTTCTAGCCATTCAGGTTGAGATCTTTTATCAAAAATGTAATTACCTATGACTAAATAATCCATTTCGGTTCTCATAAAACAACGGTACGCATCATTAGGAGTACATACGATTGGCTCTCCTCTTACATTAAAACTGGTATTCACTACTACGGCATAGCCGGTCAATTCCTTAAATGCTTGGATCAATTCCCAGTATCGTGGATTCGTTTCGCGATGCACCGTCTGAATTCTTGCCGAATAATCAATATGGGTAATTGACGGCAAATCTGATCTTTGAAAATATAGTTTCTCCCTCAAATCCATATGATGGTAATTCTCGGGAACCGGCATTTTTCTACTTTCCGCCACTGGATGTACCAAAAGCATATAGGGTGAAATCCCGTCGTAATCGAAATAGGAAGCACAATCCTCTGCCAAAACAGAAGGAGCAAATGGACGGAATGATTCTCTATATTTAATTTTAAGATTCAGTTTTTTCTGCATTTCTGCGTTCCTTGGATCTCCAAGAATACTTCTCCCCCCCAAAGCACGAGGTCCAAACTCCATTCTCCCTTGAATCCAGCCCACTACATTTCCTTCCGAAAGTAATTTTGCAGCTTCTTTTGACAAAGCGCTGAAATCCAAATAATGCTGGAATTTTGCTTTATATTTTTTGGCCATCAACTCCACATCCAAGTCCGAAAAAGTGGGTCCCAAGTAGGATCCTAACATTGCGTCGCCTTTCCAGGTAACTTTGCGATCCTGTCCAAAATAAATGTGATATGCTGCCTGTGCAGCTCCCAAAGCACCACCGGCATCACCCGCTGCAGGCTGAATAAAAATATCCTTAAAAATATTAGCCTTTTGTAACTTACCATTGGATACACAATTGAGAGCTACTCCCCCAGCCATACATAGGTAATCGGCACCAGTAATTCTCTTAGCCTCTTTGGCCATTCGGATTACTGACTCTTCGGTAATATTTTGGATTGCAAGACCCAGATTACAATGTACAGCTTCTAATGCGTCTTCTGGTTTACGAGTTTTAAAACCAAATAAAGCTTCCCACTTACTTTCATTCACCATTTTCAACCCTGTAGCATAATCAAAATATTCCTGATTTAGCCAAACTGAACCGTCCTCTTTGAGTTCAATAAGTTCGTTTAAAATGATGTCTTCATATTTCTTAATGTTTGGAGAAGTAGGATCACCATAAGGTGCCAGTCCCATTAATTTATATTCTCCAGAGTTAACCCTAAACCCTAAGAAATAGGTAAAAGCAGAATAGAGCAGCCCAAGAGAATGTGGAAAGCGTAATTCTTTGAGTATAGATATATCTTTGCCTTCTCCCAAACAAATGGACGCTGTTGCCCATTCTCCTACTCCGTCAATAGTCAATATTGCAGATTTCTCAAATGGCGAAGGATAATAAGCACTTGCGGCATGGGAAAGGTGGTGTTCCGGAAAAAGCAATTTTACTTTTTTCTTTTTATCGTAACCCAACTTTACGAGCTCTTCGTTTATCAAGCGTTTGAGGAACATTTTTTCCTTAATCCAAACCGGCATAGCCGTAAGGAATGACCTCACCCCTTTGGGTGCAAAAGCGTAATAAGTCTCCAGTAATCGTTCAAACTTCAACAAAGGCTTATCGTAAAAAACGATAGCATCAAGTTCATTAAGTGTGAGTCCACTATATTCCAGACAAAATGCCACAGCATTGGACGGAAAGCCTGGATCATGCTTTTTTCGTGTGAAACGTTCTTCCTGTGCAGCAGCAATTATTTCACCATTCTCAATCAAAGCAGCAGCCGAATCATGGTAAAAGGCTGATATACCAAGTATTTTCATTTAAATTTTTAAAATTAAATAATTCAAACCTAATAGATTCAAACTTTAATGAAATGTAATATACTCCGTCTTGAAACGAGTATCTAAGTATAAGAATTTCTCACTCAACAACTCTAAATTTGACTTAATGAGTTAATTGCTGGCAAAACTACTAAAACTAAATTTAAAACCTGCAAAATGTATTTTTATGATATTGAAACTAAATAAAAATCGCAGATAGTCATAGCGTTAACCAAGGATGATATTCCGTATTGATTTCATTGTTTTGTTTGAAGGAGGGGATATTCCATCGGTCTTCTGTCTCATAGTGCATCGAAATAGCTCGCATTTCGCAATAGTCCATAAAATCCAACAACCACTAAAACTGAAATCATTAAATCTGTCAGGAAGAGTTAATTAAAACCATAAAAAAGTATAGGTACAAAAGCCTTTTCTGATCCACCAGTCCTAATTAATTAAAACCTACACGACTCATTTAAGAATTATTACATTCCTCGTTCTAGAAGCACTTCCTGTTGTTAGTCGTATTATATTTGCCGCTGGATCCCTATAATTGTAGGGTTCGAAAAATTGGCAATTGATTTGAAAAAGGATACTTTGGAAGAAACTATTTTAAACCCCACGTTATTTGGCCCGGACTTTTTGTGGGGGACCGCTACCGCAGCGTATCAAATAGAAGGAGCCACTGATAGCGACGGGAGAGGCCCTTGTATATGGGATGAGTTTGTTAAAAGGAAAGGAAAGATAAAACTCGGTGACACTGCCGAAATAGCCTGTAATTTTTATAATTCCTATGAATCAGACTTGGAATTAATTGCAAGCCTTGGATTCAAACAATTCCGGTTTTCCATTTCTTGGTCACGTATTTTACCCACAGGAAAAGGAGAAATCAATCCATTGGGCATTGCCTTTTACCACCGCTTAATAGACAAGTGTATTGCTCTTGACTTGGAACCTTGGTTGACACTTTATCATTGGGATTTACCGCAAGCACTGGAAAAGGAAGGCGGATGGGCCAATCGAAATATAATTGAATGGTTTAAGGCATATACCGAATTGTGTGTAAAAGAATATGGCAAAAAAGTTCGACACTGGATTGTGATGAATGAACCTATGGCCACCGCTGGGCTGGGCTATACTCAGGGCATTCATGCGCCCGGAAAAAAAAGTTTGTTTCAGTTCCTTCCTGTTACGCACCATTTGGCTCTGTGCCAGGCTGAGGCGGGCAGAATAATCAGAAACGCATTCCCAAATGCTTTTATCGGAACTGCTTTATCTTGTTCGCACGTAGAAGCCGCAACCAATAGCCCTCGTGATTTAAAAGCTGCACAGAGAGCAGATGCTCTTCTAAATCGCCTTTTTATTGAACCGGCACTAGGTTTGGGCTATCCAACGGATGTATTCCCCTTCCTTAATGGGATTAACCGTTACATCAAACCTGGTGATCGTGAAAAATTAAAATTCGATTTTAACTTTATCGGCCTCCAAAATTATTTTAAAGTGGTGGTTAAGCATTCGTATCGCGTACCCGTACTTTGGTTAAAGGAAATAACAGCCACCGAACAAAAAATACCTACGACCGCCATGGGATGGGGAATTGCACCAGACGGTATGTACCAAATTTTAAAGCAATTTGATAAATACTCCAATATCCCTGACCTAATAGTATCTGAAAATGGAGCCTCCTTTATTGACACAGTTGTAAATGAGCAGATTGATGATATCGCTCGAATACAATTTTTCGAGTCCTATCTGGCAGCTATTTTAAAGGCGAAGCTTGAAGGAGTGGCCGTCAAAGGGTACTTTGTTTGGACTAGTCTGGATAATTTCGAATGGGCGGAGGGCTTTTCCGCACGGTTTGGGCTCATATATGTAGATTTTGAAAATCAAAAACGAATTATTAAGCAGTCTGGCAGATGGTTTCAAGAATTTTTCAAAAAAGACCAGACCGTTTCCAACCTATCATCTTGAAAAATACTCATATTAAGGCATAGAATTTGTTAAGTATGTATTTGGAATCCGAGTTTGCTTACAGAACACCGCCCTTGCTAGTTGTCTAAAATAGCAGTTCCGGAAATGTATTAACAGTCTCTAGCAACGCTATAGATCCAGAAATAATCAATAAAACGGCTGATTTAAATCCCAATATTATGATATTAAGAACACTCTTTGCTCTATTTATACTTACCAGTATTGGCTATGCCTGTACCAACGAGGAAGCCTTAAAGGTAGAAGGAGCTATATTGGAAGGATCGGGCTATTATGAAGACGGACTGGCTTATGACGGTTGTGCTTCCCATATTACTCTCACACAAAATGACTCCATCAGTATTTCCTATGCCATTTCTGAAAGCTCCTTAAAACTGATCGAACTTGAACTAGGGGGTGCAGGGAATTTCACCTACAAGACTCCTGTTCAAGTTCGATATCAACTCACTGGTTTACTAAAAGAAGTACCTTGCGGCTGGGGCAAAAAAAGCCAATGGAAAGAAATACAAGTGATTGAAGTAAAAAAAATATAATGCATTCTTCCATCAAACCTGCGTCATAGGTTTAATATTTCTTGTGCTTGTTTTTTAGAATAATAAGGGCCAAGCTCGGCTTCCTCAATCATTTCACCTATTTGCTGGTCATTGGCAGATATCGACTGTTTTTTTATTTCGTGTAATTGGATTTGATTTTTACTTACAAGTTCATTTAAAATTTCAAAAACTTGACTGTCCTCTGAAAGAATATTCAACTGATACGATTTCATACAACTTTAATTTTGTGAATTATTTGGCAATAAAGCTAACTTCTGCCTTAAACCTATGAAACGGTTAAGTTGGAATTTATTGTACAAAATATGCATTTTTTAAACATTTCTAGGAAAGTATGATCACTACGCAACTTTTAAGGTCATTGGGGCATCTATTCATAAACATTCAAAACTTATGAAATCAAGACTAATATTACTCTGTTTTTCTGCTTTGATCAGCACTCATATTTTATTTGCTCAAAAGGAAGGGAATGCTCCTTTTGTAACTAGAACTTTTACGGCAGCCCAATTGGGAAACCTGGAAGTGCTAACTAGTGGTGGATCCATTTCTGTAACAGGCAACCGCACCTCGGGCTACCAAGTTGATATGTTTGTAAAAAGTGCGAACTGGAAGGAAAGAAGTGAATTAAGTGATAAAGAAATTGAAGACCGACTAGATGATTACGATATTGAAATTAAGACCATTGGGAATAGGGTAGTTGCTAGTGCAAAAAGAAAGCAAAATTTAAAATGGGATAATAATAGAAGTATTTCCATCAGTTTTGTGGTTTACTCTCCCAAAAAATCGAATTCACATTTGGTAACTAGTGGCGGAAGCATCGCCTTAAGTAACCTTTTTGGTAGCCAAGTATTTGTTACAAGCGGAGGAAGTTTAAAAGTGAGTAACATTGAAGGTAGTGTAAGCGGAAAAACCTCTGGCGGTAGCATTACAGTCACAGGGTGCAAAGATAATATAGCTCTGGAAACCAGTGGCGGGAGTATCAAAGCCAATGACCTGATTGGAAAAAT
>CAXBLH010000219.1:0-8943 GCA_963976315.1 uncultured Dyadobacter sp. | reverse complement strand
GGCTTCCGTTCGGTTGGCACCATAGGTGATCAGCTTGGCTATCATGGGGTCATAAAAAATAGGAATGGTCATTCCTTCTTCAAAACCGTCATCGACACGCACTCCGTTTCCTTTTGGGGTTTTATAAACATGAAGTGTCCCAACATCTGGCAAAAAATGATTACTGGCATCTTCGGCATAAACCCTGGATTCGATGGCATGTCCATTTATTTTTATATCCGCTTGTTTCAATTCTAAAACGGCACCTTCCGCTATTAGAATCATTTGTTGGACCAGATCAATGCCCGTAATAAGCTCGGTTACTGGATGTTCGACCTGTAAGCGGGTATTCATTTCCAAAAAATAAAACTCCCCTGCCTCATCTACTATAAACTCCACGGTACCTGCCCCAAAATAGCCACATGACCGTGCCACCGCTACGGCACACTTACCCATTTCAGTACGCACATCTTCCGAGATGGAGATAGAAGGTGCTTCTTCAATCACTTTCTGATGGCGCCGCTGAATAGAACATTCTCGTTCAAAAAGGTGAACTATGTTACCATGCTGGTCGCCTAGAACCTGTATTTCGATGTGCTTGGGCGACAAAATATATTTCTCTATAAATACGGCTCCGTCTCCAAATGAAGAAATGGCTTCGCTTACGGCACGGTCCATTTGTTCATCAAATTCAGCTTCTGTAGACACGACCCGCATCCCTTTACCACCACCCCCTGCACTTGCTTTTATCAATACAGGATATCCAATGGTATTAGCAATCACCTTTGCCTCCGAGCGATCTGTGATAGCCTCCGCCGTACCCGGCACCATGGGAATCTCGTACTGCATGGCAGCTTTTTTGGCCGCGAGTTTATTACCCATCACTTCAATGGAAGCGGCAGAAGGGCCTATAAATATTAGATTCTCTTCCTTTACTCGATTGGCAAAAACAGCATTTTCGGATAGAAAACCATACCCTGGATGTATCGCATCCACTTGTAGTTCTTTACAAATAGCAATAATTTTATCTTGGTTCAAATAGGACAGGTTCGATGACGCAGGACCAACGCACACCGCCTCATCAGCAAACCGCACATGGGGGGCATCCCTATCCGCCTCGCTAAATATAGCCACTGTACTAATTCCCATTTCACGTGCAGTTCTTAAAACGCGCATGGCAATTTCACCTCGATTTGCTACTAAAATTTTTTTTATTTTTTTCATATCCAGAATACGTCCAAATAGCCAATTATTACAATTAAATCATGTATTGTAAATGTAACACTTTATTATTTTCTTAACTTACAAGTTACTGTTTGTTAGGTTAGTATTATTCTTAGGTTATTTTCTTTAAATTTGCACTTATCTAACATTTATAATCATTTGATTACCCACATAAATAAGAAGCGAGTGGACATTTTTGAGAAATTACATAACAACTCTGGACCGATTGGCACACCTGCTAAAATGCTAAATAGCCATCATTACTTTTCATTTCCTATGCTTGAAGGTGAGCTAGGGCCAAAAATGAAATTTATGGGCCGTGATGTGTTAAACTGGAGTTTAAACAATTATTTGGGTCTGGCGAACCATCCGGAAGTACGTACAGCAGATGCTGAAGCAGCTGCTAAATGGGGTTTGGCTTATCCAATGGGGGCACGAATGATGTCTGGAAATTCATCACAACATGAACTTTTTGAAAAAGAATTAGCAGAATTTGTTGGCAAAAAGGATGCATTTTTATTAAACTATGGCTACCAAGGCGTTATGTCTGCCATTGAATGTATTTGTGACCATCGCGATGTGATAGTTTATGACGCAGAATCTCACGCTTGCTTAATTGACGGCATAAGACTACATAAGGCCAAACTGGGTAAATATTATAAGTTTAACCATAATGACATGGAAAGCCTTGAGAAAAACCTCAAGAGAGCTACCAAGGCTGCAGCAGAAAAAGGAGGAGGCATCTTAGTAATTACCGAAGGTGTTTTTGGTATGTCGGGTAAAGTGGGTGACCTCAAAGCCATTGTAGAACTAAAAAAGAAATATGACTTCCGTTTGTTAGTCGACGACGCACATGGGTTTGGAACCATGGGCGACACTGGCGCTGGCGTAGGTGAACTATTAGGGGTTCAGAAAGAAATTGATTTATATTTTTCAACTTTTGCCAAATCAATGGCTGCCATCGGTGCATTTATTGCTTCCGACGATCCTGAAATCATCATGTATCTAAAATACAATATGCGTTCTCAGACCTACGCAAAAGCGTTGCCGATGCCTTATGTTGAAGGTTGCCGCAAAAGACTAGACATGATCAAGAAAATGCCTGAACTACGGTCTAAGCTATGGGAGAATGTAAAAGCGATGCAAGACGGCCTACGTTCACGTGGATTCAACATTGGCGAAACAGAATCGCCAGTTACCCCTGTATTTTTGCATAGTGAAGGGGGCGTTCCAGAAGTTACCAGAATGGTACGGGACCTTCGTGAAAACATGGGCGTGTTTTGTTCCATTGTGGTATATCCAGTAGTACCTAAAGGACAAATCATGCTACGTATCATTCCTACTTCTTCGCATACACTAGAAGATGTAGAATATACCTTGAATGCTTTCACTACCCTTGCGGATAAATTAAAAAACCGCGTTTATCAAATGGATGAAGTGCAAGAAAATGCATAATTGATAAATAGCCCTTATTTACCTAAAAAAGGCCTTTTTACATAAAAGGCCTTTTTTTTATTTTCATTATTTTATATTTTACCATATCGTAACAGACTGATTATCTTTAAGATACAACACCAATCGTACAATTATCACATTTTTGCATTGTTTTTTTTTATTATTTAAGTTGCGTTAATGTTATTAATTCTTAAATTTCGGTCAAAACAAGCTCCTACGGCTTGTTTTGGCATAATTAAACTAAATAAACCAATATTATTATGGCACGATTTGATGAAGTAAAAGATTTAATTTTATCTCTTGAAGGCGATTTTGACAAGTTTTACAATAAAGAAAACCAGGCCGCTGGAACTCGCGTTCGTAAAGGGATGCAGGATCTTAAAACCCTAGCACAAGAAATCCGTACGGAGGTTCAAAACAAAAAGAACACTGCTGAATAATTTTATTAAAGCACACTCCAATATTTAGCCGGACACGAATCAAGTGCCCGGCTTTATTGTTTTAAAACTTTTGCATATTAATCATTGTTGCCACCCCACGAGTCACGATTTTCTTGGTTGAAGCGTCTTTAATTTCGGTTGTTATCTCCGCAATATGCTTATCGGGATTAATCGTTTTTATTGTAAATACCGCTAGGTAATCTGTTTCTACAAACATAGGTCTCAAAAAATCAATGGTTTGGTTCAAATAAATTGAGCCGTGCCCCGGAAACTCTGTTCCTAGTACCTTAGTGAATACCGTTGCTCCAAGCATCCCATGTATAATAGGACGTTTAAAATTAGTGGTAGCCGCATAATCGGCATCCAAGTGAAGCGGATTATCATCACCGGTTAATGCAGCGAATTGTATGACTTGCTCTTGAGTAAAACGTACAGGACGCTCAAAAGAAGCACCCACTACCGATTCCATTTCCATATTAATTATTTTAGGTTCAATAAACATAAATAAAGGAAGCAACCTTTATTAAGATTGCTTCCTTTAATTTTAGCTTACAAATATATTTATTCTTCTAATTCATCGCTAGCAATTAGTACGCCGTCTTCTGCTTTCACTAACTCATCAATTATTTTAGGCACTCTTGCTTTATTCTTTTTATCCTTGAATTTTTTGACTTGCATTTTTAGAGTATCCACCGCCAAATCTGTCGCTTCTTCAAATGTTGTTCCTTGCTCTTTTACGAAAACGGAACCCCCGGGTACATATAGCTTAACCTCTAATAATTTGGTATGTTTTTTAGCGTCATCACTTTTATCTAATTTCAAAAATACCTCACCACTTGTAATACGATCATAAAAAGTATCTAGTTTGTCCATTTTTTGTTGGATAAAACTCAATAATTTAGGATCAGCATCGAAGTGAATTGCTTGCATCTGCAGTCTCATAAGCACTTTGGTTTAAGGTAAAACATTTCTTATTCTTTTGCTCGTCTAAGTACCTTATCAATTACCTATATCGAAAAAGGACTACTACATCCGAACTCCAAACTCTTCTATTATTAAGTAAAAAGTTTGTTAAGTGAATAAATGAAATTTAAACCTTAATGTCAAGTGAAAAGCTGGCTTTTATTAAATATTTTTTATTGCTCTGCTCTAGGTATTTTTTATTTTAAGCTTCCTCTAATAAGGTCCGAAATGAAACGTACTGACCATTAAACATTTCGTGATGTTTGTCCAAAAAATTAGGTTGAAAATCGATTTGGTAGGCCAAAAAGTCTTCCATACAATTAAACTTAAACTGTGTGGTATAGGTTGCCCCTTCATTCTCGATTTCTGTTAACAAACGAAGTAATTTGCATTCTACTGGAAGCTCTGTTTCTAAAACTTGCGGAACATAGGTCGTCTTCATGTATTGAAGCCATTCTTTTTCCACTGGAAAATTGATATTGAAGGTAATATTGTAAATGATCATTCGATATGAGGTCTAATAAGAACACAAATATCTCAATATTTAATTATTACCCCTAATCCCACCGAGAAATTGGTAATGATTAAAGATTTTTTTGGGAGAACTAACCTTTGGGATTACCTTTGCATAGTTACAATTTCCACCATTATCTGTGATAATCTGATGAATATGCTCATTCATGCCCATTCGGGTTTACGTTATGTTGTTCTAGGTTTATTGATTGCGTCCATCGTAGAGGCTTATTCCAAATGGAAAACTGACGACCAAGGCGATAGTAAAATATATTTATTTGCGTTTATCTCAGCGCATACCCAGCTACTCATCGGACTTATACTTTATATGATGAGCCCAAAAGTTGATTTTAGTCAAATGAGTGTAGCTTTATTCCGCTTCTTCTCTGTTGAACATGCTTTTATGATGCTGATAGCCATTGCGTTAATCACCATTGGAAGAATTAAGGCAAAGAAACTTACTGGAGGTGACAAGCATCGTACAGTATTATTCTTTTATTTATTGGCACTCGTGATTATTCTGGTAGCTATTCCATGGCCTTTTAGAGGTTTAGGATCAGGCTGGTTCTGATAAAAAAAGAGGCTTTGGAATAATCCAAAGCCTCTTTTTTTATCCAAATAAATCACTGGAAAGATATCGGTCACCCCGATCACATATAATCGTTACAATAACTCCTGCCTCTATTTCGGAGGCTAATTTTACAGCAGCCCATGCTGCCCCCCCACTACTCATTCCTGCAAGCACCGCCTCTTCCTTTGCCAGTCGGCGTGTCATCAGCACGGCATTTTCTTGACTTACTTCTATTATACTATCCACACGGGTTCTATCAAATATTTTTGGAAGGTATTGCTCAGGCCATTTCCTAATACCCGGAATACTGGAACCATCTGTGGGCTGACAACCCACAATTTGGATAGCAGGATTTTCTTGTTTCAAATACCGAGATACTCCCATAATCGTACCCGTTGTACCCATCGAGGATACAAAATGAGTAATCTTACCATTGGTATCCCTCAAAATCTCAGGCCCAGTAGTTTCATAATGAGCTTTCCAGTTGTCCGAATTAGCAAACTGATTGAGCATAAAATACCCTTCCTGTTGCGACTTTTCATCTGCATAATCCCGTGATGCTTCTATGGATTCTTTAAGAATAACTTTCGCACCATAAGCTTCCATGGTCAATACCCTTTCACGGGTTGAGTTTTCGGGCATAACAAGCTCAATCTCTATCCTGAATAAACTGGCGATCATTGCGAGTGCAATACCCGTATTACCGCTTGTGGCCTCAATGAGCTTGGCGCCTGGCAAAAGATCGCCGCGCTCCATCGCCCCTTTTATCATGTAGTAAGCAGCCCTATCTTTTACACTACCTCCGGGATTATTACCTTCTAGTTTTCCGTAAATTTTAACGTTTGGATTCGGATTGATATGATCAAGATCAACTAATGGTGTATTTCCCACCAAATGCAGCAATGACGACATAGTAAGTTTAAAAAAATTAAATATTAAAAATTAGGATAGTGTTAATAGTTTTTTCATGAATGATTTGAGTTAATCACGACTTTTTTAGTATTGCTATCGGTTTTCGGCCGTCAAATTCTACAGGAGCACAATTTCGAGCAGATAACTAATTTCTGTTTTTTTTATAAAAAGCCCACCTAAAAAACCAGTCGTGATAGGGAACTACTTTTACTGTTGGCAATCCACCGACTGTTAAAAGCCCCCCAGACCCTTGCAGCGAGAATTTAATAGCCGACTGCAAGAGTTAAACAAATCGGACTATTGTCCATTGGCCTCTCTAAGAATTCTATTTTGAATTAAAGAACAATAAGGTCCCCAAAAGGTAGTCATCAATAGACGAGCCATGGTCTCCCCCAGGGACTGGTATCAATTGAAGGTCTGCGGCACCGAGTGCTTTCATTGCCTTATAGGTGTTCTCTGAATTAAAGTAAAAAACCAGCTGATCGGCAGTACCATGGTAAAGGCGCGTTGGCGTTTTGGGCTTCCAATTATACACGTCATTATCGGCAGTTGCTGCTGCAAAACTAGCATCGGTGGCATTAGCCAAACTCTGCTTGAAAGAATCAGTAAGGATTTTATCAAAACTAACTGCAATAGGATAATCCAAGCCAGAAGCCTGAATACCGGCTGCATACGGCTCCTTAAAGTAAAAATTGAAGGAATGATTTAAACCATAAATGCGGTCATAAGTTAGGAGTACCCAAAGGTAAAGCTTATTGTACGAGGCAATTCCGTGGGTGGTATTATTAACGATATACTTCATAAAGGCGGTTTTATCATAAGCCCCTGCCCCACAACTGGATGCTACCAAATTGAATTCACCCGATGTTTCTTCTTCAATTTTCTTTTGTAGAGACATCGTTGCAAACCCACCTTCAGAGTATCCGGCCAAGAATAACTTTTCATTCCATTTGACAGTAATGTCCTTTTTAATAAACTCTTTTGCAGCCCGTAACATATCCAAAGAAGCCGAAGCTAAACTAGCTCGATGCTCATAAGGGTGCGGATAAGCCTTAGAAGCGCCGTAGCCGATATAATCAGGATATGAAATGATATACCCCATTGACCCAAACAGGGCTCCAAAACTGGCAGCTTCTGATCCCACTGAGAAATTAGAGGGTGCTTCGGCGTCCGTGGTAATAGTACCATGCTGAACACTAATCATCGAAGCATTTTGATCCGTCACGGGAATTATCAGTAGTCCTGAAGCAACGATGGGCTTACCATCCGTATTGGTGGTATTGTATTCAATTTTAACAACCTTAATGCCATTTTTAACATAGGCTGCAACAATCGGGGAAAGTTGTGTGGCCTGTTGTACTAGCTTATCTTTTGAAATGGAAGCAATTTCGGTACCCGAAATTAAATACTGCTCTTCGGCTGGGTCTACTGTGTTAGTAGTTTGTTTACAGGACTGTAACAATAACAAACTCCAAAAAACCAAATAAACATATTTCAAAAAAGAGGGTTTATTATAAAATTTCATACTACAATTTATTAAAAATTAGTGTGATTGAATTACTCCATTGGAACGAAAGGCTGGGACTATTAATTCTTTATAAACGTTAATTCTTTAAATTTTGGACATAAACCACTGAATCATCCGTGAAGTTGCATCTGGCTTTTCGACCATTCCCATATGCCCTGTTTCGGCTAAAATAAAAGGGTAGCATTCTTTGGGTAGTCCTGCAAGATCCATTCCGCTTTCAAACGGTATAAATTTATCTTCCATACCCAATATAATCAATACAGGCACCTGTAGGGATTTCAATACATGGGTTCGATCCGGCCGAAGTCTCATTGCTTGCATTCCTACAATTAAAGCCTGCTCAGGAAGCTTACTAAAATAAGTAATGTGAGCAAGAAGCTTCTCGGGATACAGCTCTTTATATCGTTCCCCAAACAAATTTGCAGCAGTATTCCTAATAAATGAACCCGTGCCGTAATTTCGAATTAATTCAATGGTTTGATTTCTCTGATGCTTTTTTGTTTCATCGTCCGCCAATGCTGTGGAATGAAATAATCCAAATCCTTGTAACATCTCGGGATATTTTTCCGCAAATGCTAAGCCTATATATCCCCCCATGGAATGCCCAATAAGCGTACATATTTGGATATTAGCACTGGTTAAAAACCTGTAAAGTTCGTCTGCATAATCTTCAACGGATTTGCAAAAAGTAAAAAGGGAAATATTGGGACGAATGACGATAAATGAGTCGTTGAGTATCGCATCTAGGTTGTCCCAAATCGTATCGTCCATGCCGTGTCCATGCAGGAGGACCAGGGTTTTGCGATGTGGAATCATAGTGAAGTTAAAATGGTGTTGAGATTATTTTTGACTAAATATACACAAACCTATTTAAATTAACTTCAGTAAAAATTCACATATCTATATTTAACGACATTCCCGGGACTCCCTTTCTACCACACCAATAACTATTACAAGATACTATCTATCAATATTTTATAGGAATCAATTTAGGGATTCATTTCGTAATTCACGTCTTAGAATTTTACCAACATTACTCTTAGGCAATTCTTCTCGGAACTCGATAGTTTTGGGACATTTATACCCAGTTAGGTTGGTTCTACAATACTTAATAACGGTTTCGGTGGTAAGTCCGGGATCCTTTTTAACAATAAAAAGCTTAACAGCTTCCCCCGATTTCTCATCAGGAATACCCACACAGGCCACTTCCAATACACCTGGACAAAGGGCTACCACATCTTCAATTTCATTGGGATAAACATTAAAACCAGATACCAGGATCATATCCTTCTTCCTGTCAACGATTTTAAAGAATCCATCTTCATCCTGTATACCGATATCTCCTGTTCTAAACCAAG
>CAXBLH010000218.1:0-8953 GCA_963976315.1 uncultured Dyadobacter sp. | reverse complement strand
AGGATAGCCAGTACGACGATAGTCATTGTATTGATCTACACTGTAACCGAAACTTGAAATCCATTTTTCAGTGATAATCATTTCCAATTTCTTCGCAGCAGATGCGGCAGTAAAAGCAGTAGAGACGCTGGTTACGTATTTTGTTGCTGCTGCTGTACCTGCCAATTTCGGAGCAGTAGGAGCGGCTTTGCTAGATACATAGTCCACCAATTTAATAGATTCTTCAACTCCTTTTTTGTATACCGCAGCTGCATCGCCAGTAGCTAAGCCAGCATGAATTAATTCAGCTTCGATTAGAAGACGATCGGCATAAGTTAATAAGCGTAAAGGTGCTGCACCTGTTCCAGTAGTAGCTGCTACTTTTCCTCCAGAACCGTCGTCGAATTTACCACCAGCAGGGTACACTCCCAATACAGTCATACTTGCATCTTGCGACCAGTCTCTATTTCTTCCAACCGATCCGAAGTAAATAGATTGGAAAGCCCCATCTCTATATTCAGCAGGGTTTTGAGAAGACTGTGAAGGTTTCAATTGATTGAAGAAATAGTAAGGAATACGAGGGTCTTCAATGCCAGTCAATATGTTTGGATTATAACCTTTAAGTATGGAGTAAAACCAAGGGCTTATATAGTTACTTCTCTGTCCAGCTGGATAATCAGAGTAAGAAGGAATACGATCTTCTGGTGAAATACTGGTACCGTAATTAAACATCAGGCCATCTTCTAGTGTTGTAAATATTTTGCCCGAGCTAAGTAACGCTTTTACCTCTGTGGAAACATCTTTAGTTAAACGTATTTGATTATACAATTTTAACTTGATCGTATTCGCTGCCTTTTCCCATTTTGTCATGTTACCCGCATAGAACAGGTCATTGGTTCCTGGTACCAAAGCATTTTGGGCCGAGCTATTAGTGATATCAGCAATACCTTCATCCAAAAGGGCAAAAAGTGCTGGATAGATATCTTCACCTTTGTCAAATTTTGGATACTTAATATTGGCTTCAGTTGCAAACTTATTTGCTTCCGAAAAAGGTACTTCTGCAAATACATCCACAAGCGTACTAAATGCGTAAGCCTTGATTATTTTACCAACACCAGCATATTTTAAATTACCCGCTTCTTCTGCTTTTGCTATTAAAATCTCGGCATTTTGTAGACAGCCGATATAATCTGGTGAGCTCTGCGAAAGTTGAGGACTGTACATGCCATTCCAAGAGCCATTAATATTGAACTCCGAGCCAGTCGCACCGTATTGATCTGGTGTTTCTCTCACTACAATTTGGTGCATGTATACCGACAATACCGTGCTAATACCTCTGGCACTACGTGCATCGTTGGTATAACCTAAAACAGCGGTAAGGCCTCTTTCGGCACTCGGTAAAAGTTGGTTTACAGAAATGTCTGTTGGATTATTCGGATCGGCGTTGATATCAAGAAAGTCCTTGGTACAACCTGATGCAATGAATAATGCAGTCACAAAATATATGATTGATTTTTTCATTTTTTTAATGCTAATAGTTTAATTAAAACGTAACTCTAAGATTCACACCATATCTTCTTGTTGTGGGAGCAGCAGAAAGTTCGATACCAGAAACATTGGTGGATCCGAAACTTGCAGACTCAGGGTTGAAACGGGTATACTTTGGCATATTAGGAGCAAAGTACCATAGGTTTCTTCCACTTACAGAAATATTGGCACTACCAAATGGTAATTTGGAAAGCAATTTCTTTGGAATATCATAGCCTAATGAAATTTCACGAAGTGTCCATACGGTAGCGTCGTAAATATTCATATCCGTTGTGGAGTTGATTGCAAAAGTTTGTCCAAAGTACAATCCATTAGTACTAACCGCAGTGGAGTTAGGTGCCTTTTGTCCATCCACCAAAAGTGGTTCTCCAGTATTGGCATCACCATAATATCCTGGTATGATCCAACTAGTTTCACGATCTTCGGTATCCTTTGTAACACCACGGCCCAACATAGAAGTAACGGTTACGGAGTACATATCTCCACCATGTGTGTAATCAAGCAATCCATTTAAGGAAAGTCCTTTGTAAGAAATACCAGTACCAAAGCCCATTTTGTAGTCAGGGTTAGGGTTACCAACAACACCCGATTCTAATGCAGGAATTAATTCACCTGTAGTAGGGTTGATCAACAGATTACCCTCTGAGTCACGAGCTGCTTTTGTACCATATAGGGCACCATAAGGCTGATTGATGATTCCTTTTTCTGGGTCACGTATAGCAACTGGGCGGATATCGGTAAGTACACCTGCAAGGGGTAGTAAAGTTACACCGTCTTTAAGCGCCTTAACGATACTTTTGTTTTTAGTATAGATAATATGGAAATTCCATTCGAAATCATCGAATTGTAAAGGAATGAATTTCAAATCAACCTCTACCCCTTTGTTTGATATTTCACCAAAGTTCTCATAAGTTTCATTGAAACCAGTAGAGTTTGGTAAGGTAATTGGTGCAATTTGATTTTTAGACAATCTGCTATAAAGTGCTAGATCCACTCCAATTCTTCTTTTTAAAATCCATGCTTCAAAACCAATTTCATGATCTGTTGTAAATTCAGGTTTTAGGTTTGGATTTGCAGCAGATGGATTAATAGAAGCACTGGATGTACCGTTAAATGGTGTATTGATTTGATACGTATTCTGTAGGTAGTATGGCGAAGCATCGCGACCTACTCTCGACCAGCTGGCTTTTAATTTACCGTAGAAGGTTTGTTCCGGGATGTTTAAAGCTCTGGAAACATTTACTGCCAAAGAGGCACTAGGGTAGAAGTAGCTTCTATTCGCTTTTGGAAGGGTCGATGACCAGTCATTTCTACCAGTTACTGTTAAGTAAGCGATGTCGTCGTATCCAACACTAACTTCTCCAAAAATACCCCAAAGTCTCCGGCTTGAATAGTAAGAATTGTCAACCACCTGAGTTTTAGTATTGGTGATAGTATAAGTGCCGGGAGCTACGATCTGGTTACCCGTGGTAAGCTGGTCGCGGTTATCGCGGCTATTCACGTTATGTCCTACAAATCCTTTTAAGTCAAACTTTCCAATTGGCTTTGGATTGAAGTTTAACAAGAATATAGACTCTATTTCTTTGTTAGTATAATTTTGTTCTTTGATAACACCCAATCCACCAGAACCACGTGAACCTAGATCCACGATCTCTCTACGGAACAAGCTAAAAGTGTTAACTCCAATCCGGTAGCTAGAGCTCAACCAGTTTGTAATGTCATAGGACAAGCTGATGTTACCAGTGGCCCGGTCGTTTTGAGTAGTAACTGTGTTGTGCTTCCAAGCCCAAAGTGGGTTGTCATATTGCGCACTGTTTGTGGAAACAGGAAATCCATTAGCGTCTTCATAAGGAAGTCCGGCTAAGTCCCAGTTTCTACCTAAGAAAAGCGTACGAGCAAAAGAAGATGAAGCTCCATCTACTTGGTTTTCTCCAAATACACTACCAGTTTGGTTGGTGTGGGAGTAGGTAAAACCACCATTAACAGTTAGCCCATTGTCCAACTTGGTGCTACCTCCTAGGCCAATACTTCCTCGGTTGAAGCCAGAGTTAGGAACGTAGCCACTTTGTTTTAAGTAGGACATAGTAGCACTTACTGAAGATTTGTCGTTTCCTCCGGAGATATTTACGGAATTGTCCCAAACATGACCTGTTCTAAACAAATCTTTTACATTGTTAGGAACTGCTTCATAGGCGATTCTTCCGCTAGACGGGAACGAGCCTGGGAATGCTGTTAAATAATTTGGCCAAACGGATACACTATCCACAGAGTCAAAAGCAGCTCCCCAAGAACCATTCGCATTGGCATAAGTGAACGAGCTACCTGTTCCATATTTATTTTGATAGTCTGGTAGGTTTGCAATTTTCTCAGTTGCAAATGAACCAGAATAAGTTACTTCAAGTCCTTTTCGGCTAGCAGAAGAGCTACCGGATTTTGTGGTGATGATGATCGCACCATTTGAGGCCCTTGAACCATAAAGTGCCGCAGCTGCTGCACCTTTTAAGATGTTCATGGAAGCAATATCATTGGGATCCAAACTGGATAGTCCATTAGAATAAGCGCCCCCACCTGAAGTTTGGCTAGAGGTTGTAATTTGAGTATTGTTATAAGGAATACCATCCACTACGATAAGAGGCTCATTGGATCCGAAAAAAGAGGTATTTCCCCGAATACTGATTTTAGTTGCAGCACCAGGAGTACCCTGAGAAGTCCGGATATCCACACCAGCAACTTTTCCTTGAAGAGATTTAAGTGGATCTACTTCACTTTTACGAACCAACTCACTTCCATCCACTTGGGCTACTGAGTATCCTAATGCTCTGGATTCTCTTTTAATACCAAGTGCCGTAACAACAACCTCTTGCAACTGGTTGATGTCATTTCTAAGTGAGATATTAATTTCAGATTGATTTCCAACCTGTACTTCTTTGGTAATAAAACCAATAAAGCTATAAACCAACGTTGATTTAGCACCTATATCTAATTTGTAGGTACCGTTGGCATCTGTTACAGTTCCACGGGTTGTATTCTTGATTGAAATGCTTACCCCTGGTAATGCCGAGCCATCTTCATCAGTAACTGTACCAGTTACTGAGCGATCCTGAGCAAACGCTATTGCCGATGAAAACAATAGGTAACTCATGAATAAAAGTAGAGTCCTCCTCATATTTATAATTGTTTTTGATTGATTTAAGATGATATACTAATTGTTACTTTTTGGCAAAAGTATTTTTTGAATTTTTCCTGGTAAAAATAATTCTACGTTAATAATTGTTCCCTAGTCAACTATAAAGTGGGTATTTTGCTTTTAAATCAAATATTTGAAGTTGGGAATTGCTTAGACGTAGTACTTCTAATTCAAAATCTTTTTTTGCCAAGACGGTTTCTGTTGCCGTTTTTAAAATCAATTGCTTGTTCTTCCTTTAAAAGTGGTCATCACGTGACCTCATTTTTGATTGGGTCTTAATATTGGATTATTTGTAGCCTATTCCAATAGAGAGCTATTGGCCTTTATAATGCTAAAGTTAGAAGAAGTTGGTAATGCCCCGAGACTATCTTGGAAGCATGTTTTCGCGGGTAAGTGCATCAAACAACCCAGTCGTAGTATTAAATTTTTACTCATAAATAAATAAAAAGTTAGGTTTGTTATGGTAACATAATATTGCAAAATTAATTATTGTTTTGACCATTACAATGCTTTCATTGTAAAAATCAAAATAAAATATGGTATTGATCTCTATTTTGGGAAATATTATTCCATTTGAGACGCGATTTTTGCAATATTTATAATTTATTCTCATTTAGAATCATTTAACTCTTTTTAACACTTATTAACTATATTTTAATTGAATGGACAATTTGTTAACTAATTCATATTTTTAAGCAACTTATGGTTCGAATATGTCTACTCGTGTTTACAAATCATTACCGGCAAGTCACCCATCGGTATTTGGAGTTATTTTAAATAATTATTTTGGAATCTAATTTTGCTGTATCGGACTTTTTAAAAAATATTAAATATTGTAATTGTACTATTTATAGTTTAAACTTGACGAAAATATTGATTATGAAAACACTTTTAGCACTTATTTTCACAGTACTAGCCAGCAATTTGGTTTCAGCTCAGCGGACACCTCAGGAGAAAATTGATCAGCTCACCAGTCAATTACATACACAATTGGTTACTTGGCGCAGGCAAATTCATCAAAACCCGGAATTAGGAAATCGTGAATTTAAAACGGCTGAAATGGTAACATTACATTTACGTAAACTTGGCCTTGAAGTCACGACTAACGTGGCACATACTGGGGTTGTAGGGATTTTAAAGGGAGGGAAGCCTGGTAAGGTGGTTGCTCTTCGAGCAGATATGGACGCATTACCCGTGACCGAGCGAACAGATGTTTCTTTCAAATCAACAGTGATGGCCGATTATAATGGACAGGCTACTGGTGTTATGCATGCTTGTGGGCATGATACCCATGTTGCTATTTTAATGTCAGTAGCTTCTGTATTGTCACAAATTAAGGAGGAGTTGCATGGTACTGTAAAGTTTATTTTTCAACCAGCAGAAGAAGGTGCGCCTGAAGGGGAAGAGGGTGGAGCCAAATTGATGGTGGAACAAGGGGTGCTCGAAAATCCTAAGGTCGATGCAATTTTTGGGCTGCATATCAACTCGCAGACGGAAGTCAACACGATCACCTATAGGCCTGGTGCTACCATGGCGGCAGTTGATTTTTTTAGTATTGATGTTAAAGGAAAACAAACGCATGGAGCCTATCCATGGTCTGGTGTGGATCCAATTGTAACTTCGTCGCAAATTATTAGTGGTTTGCAAACTATTGTCAGCAGAAATTTAGATATCACCAAAGCACCAGCTGTGGTTACTATTGGTGCCATTCATGGAGGAATAAGGCAGAATATTATTCCTGAAGAGGTTAAAATGATAGGTACTATCAGGACTTTTGATGAAGAAATGCATCGCTATGTACACCAAAGAGTACATGAAATAGCCACCAATATCGCGGAAAGTGCCGGGGCAGAGGCAGTCGTGGATATTGATATTCTGTATCCTGTCACGTATAATGATATTCCTTTAACCGAAAAGATGGTTTCCACCTTGCAAGACGTGGCAGGGAAGGATCATGTGGTACTTACCACTGCGAAAACAGGGGCCGAAGATTTTAGTTATTACCAGCAAAAAGTACCTGGTTTTTTCTTTTTTTTAGGTGGAATGCCCCAAGGAAAAAGTCCTAGTGAAGCGGCACCACACCATACTCCAGACTTTTATATAGACGAAAGCGGCCTAGACCTCGGAGTAAGGTCATTGAGTAGATTGGCCTTTGATTTTTTAAATAATAATTGATTGCAAAAATGCTACCTCCGCTAACATTTATAGTTTTGAGGTAGCATTTCTAGGGATCCATTGGTCCGCTTCCTTTAAACTTTAGGAAGTGATATTCTCTCTTAAGAATGCTAAGGCTGAATCAAGTGATAGGCCTGCGAAAGTAATGAAACCTTGTTTTCCAAGGACCTATTGAGGGGTAATTGTGCTAAACCAATTAGCCTGCGCATAATTTCAATTCCCGCATAAGCCTCTATTAGGCTTTTGTCGAGTTGCGCAAAGTGCTGGTAGGTACGCCCTACTATTGATTTGAATTTCCCTTCATTGCCAGTGATTATCAAATGGGCTTGTAATACCCCTAAATCGAACTCTCTTGACCCGTAGAAACAAAACTCTGGATCAATGATTTTCAAACCTTTTTTACTTTTCACCCAGCTTCCGGGATAATAGTCTCCATGTAATAGGTACTTACCGTTTTCCAGATAGTGTTTGCCTAGCACATCGATTTTTGATTTTAGCGTTTCATTATTTTTATATTGCAGGGCTACTTGTTGCAAGCCAGGAGTTACGGAATTAAGGTCAAATCCGTTGTCAATCATAAAGGGGTACCTAAAAATGTGTTGGTGATTGAGGCTTCTCATTTCCAGGTTTTCAAAAATTGGATCTGGTTTTGAACTCATAAAACCATGGTGCAAATTCGATAGGTAGCTAACTAACAGTGTAAGAGTACCTTCTTTCAATAAACTTTTTTCGCTATACAAAGAGGAATAGTCCATCGTTTCGCCAAGGTCTTCTATTGCCATAATATAGTGTTCTTGATCCAAACCCACCATTTGCGGCATGTATATATTTATGTCTACTTTATTTTTCACCAATTCGTAAAAAGCACCTTCTACTAGCACACGGTGAGCGGGTGCTGGAATTTGGGGGTACTTTTCTACACAGGAACTGGATTGTTTTAGAATTATCGAATTACCCAAGCATTGTACCCTAATAACATAATTCATATTGCCTTCACCGGGTTTGGTGATTACAAGTTTTTGGTCCTGACAGTTAAGCCAATTTTTGGAATGGAGGTATTGGCTTATTTCTTCTTTTTTTGAGATTTTAAGGGAAATCATATTGTAAAAAAGCTTTATTACGAGTGGTTTGGTCTACAATCGGTGGTCAGATTCTAACTAAAAATGAGCTTCTAGCTTATTCTTACCTCAGGATTGTCGACCGTAAAAGTAGTCATACAAGTTCATTTGAGATAAAGTATAATTGGTAAAAGTTTTTTTGAGTATAGTTCAGGTTTAATCCTTGGGGCGCTGAAATGGAGAGAGTGGAATGATAATTTATTCAACTAAAATGTAAGGAATTTTTCGTTGTTCCGACATACAGAAGTTGTTCGTTTCGTAATTAATAAGTGAAAGTCAGGCAAAAATTATATAATTCAATATAGAATCAATTGACTTTTCTTGTTTTTTTTACTCCAATTAACTCACAAAAAATGACTCGATTTTTTTTAAGCGTAATGTTCTTAACTTCAATTGCATTAAATTTATCAGCACAAACAGGTGCTCCCTTTCCTCAAAATGCTACTGATATTTCTCCCTTATTAATTGGGGAACAAATTCCAGATATAGTACTGAAGAATGTGAATGGAGAGGCAGTTTCTATCCACCAATTATTTAAAAATAAACCTACCTTACTTATTTTCTACAGAGGAGGCTGGTGTCCATTTTGTAATAAACATTTGGCCGAGTTGCAGGCGATAGAATCCGATATTCACCATTTAGGTTATCAAATAGTGGCAATCAGCCCGGATGCTCCCCACAGTTTGAAAGAATCTTTGGATAAACATACCTTGACCTATCAGCTTTTGTCTGATTCGAAAATGGCGCTTTCGCAGGCTACCGGTATCGCTTTTGCAGTAAAAGAATCAGCCAAACAGAGGTTGTCGGAGGCAAGTGGTGGTGATAATCCAGGATTGTTACCCGTACCCACTGTGATGGTGTTGAATCAAAATAGTGAAATTCTTTTTGAATACATCAACCCAGATTTTAAGAAAAGGGTAAGTGGAGATTTGCTATTAGGAGTTTT
>CAXBLH010000217.1:0-8966 GCA_963976315.1 uncultured Dyadobacter sp. | reverse complement strand
AATGAACAGTACGGGCATTCAGCCATTTCGTTCCATAAAAGTCACGAAGCCCTACTCTATTCCCTTGCGCTCGCTGTACAGCAAGAACATTAAGAATTTATGGATGGCTGGCCGGAATATAAGTGCATCACACGTGGCACTTTCCTCTACCAGGGTAATGGCCACTTGTGCGTTAATGGGACAAGCCATTGGAACTGCCGCTTCCTATGCCATTACTAACCACCTTGCTCCCACCCAAGTGGGTAATCAAGCAAAGCATACGCAATCGCTGCAACAGCTACTATTACGTCAGGATCAAGGTATTTTGGGAGTGGTGAATGAGGATCAAAAAGATTTGGCACGAAAAGCAAAAGTTACAGCTTCGACAGAAACTGCGGACGGGCCTGCAACTGCTATCATAGATGGCATCAATAGAGTGGTACAAGATGGAAAAACGCATCAATGGCAAGCAAAAATCGAGGAAAATACGCCTTGGATAGCATTAAAATGGGACACGGCAGTGAAATTGAATACTATTCAATTAACCTTCGATACCGGTCTTAATCGTTACCTTAGAATATCGCCTCAGGACTGGGTATACAACAAACAAATAAGAGGCGCACAACCGGAAACCATAGCGGATTATACGATTGAATTACTAAAAAATGGTACAGTTGTCCATTCCATACCGGTTAAAAACAATTATTTACGATTAGTAAAACACGATTTCAAGGAGCAAAATATTGATACCGTTCGCATTAAAGTGCAAAAAACCAACGGTGACCCCTTGGCAAGAATATTTGAGGTCCGGTGTTATTTGGATTGAAATTAATTAATTTATGGGATAGAGACGTTGCGCGCAACGTCTCCACCATTTCCCCGCATTGTCTCTATCCGTTTTGATTCATACCCCTTTCATTTCAGCCAACCGTGCATACATTTCCATCATCGCTGCTTGGTCGATAAGGGTTTTGGTTGGTTTGTGTCCTACAAGTCCTTTGGAATCTTTTTCTTCATTCCAGATTCTTTCCGCATCATTTACAAAAAACTGCCACCTTTCTTTGTCTTCTTCCACTTCATACAATGCCTGAAACCCACGGAGTAGCACCACATTGAACCAATAATGCCCAGGTAATTTACCAAAAGTGTAAAAGTGACTTTTGGCCGCCTTCGCAATGAACTTAGCTTCATCCAAATATCGGTCTTCATTGGTTAGTTCGTACAGCAAAACATTGGATTGTAACATAGTGCCGGTATTGTAACTATAGGTGGCGGAATCTATCTTCATACTTGGAATTTTGATTGCATCATAAAAAACACCCGATGAAGCACGCAAATGTTGGTTGGTCCAGTCGTACAAATCAGTCGCTATTTGGAAGTACTTCTCTTCCTTAGTAGCCTTGTAAAGCTGTAAAGCAATGATAATCCCAGGGCCGTTGGAGCATGTATTTTTGGTATTTTTTTCATCTTCTTTCCAATAAAGTCCACCCCCACTTTTTTGGTCGTACCCTGTCATCATAAACGTATAAATCATTTTGGCCTTCGTCAAATACTTGGCATTGTGGGTTCTTTCGTAAGCATCTAAACAGGCGATAGCAATCCACTGATTATCATCATAAAACCGAGAATCATTCCCTTCAGCACTCACGTATGCCTGATAGCCAGGAGCAGGTGGGCGTTTGCTGTAATACTTATCAATGCTTTTTAAAACGGAATCCAAGTACTTTTCTTTGCTTTGAAGTACTTCGTATTCATTGGCCGACTGTACCAAGGCGCACAAAGGCCATAGATACGAAAAAGGTTTTTCGTTTTGACCATTGGTTTCAAGATACAGCCCTGCTTTTGGATCTTTAAAATCGGTTTCTATCCTATTTTTGAGGGAAGATATACGTTGATTATATTGCTCTTTCGATTGAGAATGAGCGTTACTTATATTTAAGAGGAGCCCTATTACAATTAGGAAAAGGTATTTCATATTTCAAATTGGTTGGATATTTTGATAAAAGGCACCAAACTCTTCGCTCTATTGGTTGTCGAAAAAATATTTTTGCTAATCCAGACTTTTGATCAATGATTGTCTAAGAATACTTTTGGTTCTCATCAGCCTTTAATCGACTTGAAAATCGTTTTCGTTAAAAATTAGGGCTAATGGTGGTTTACTAAACGGTTCCGGATATATGTTCATATACTATTGAAGTCCAGCGCATCTTCATTGAAAAACCTCAGCTTCTGCCCCTTTTCGATGAACCTCTAATGATGAGCTCGCTTTGTAATATTTTCCAATCTGGTATTTCTGCAAACTCATTATCTAACATATCCAGTACCCAGTTGGCCATGGTAGCTCCCATTTCTTTGGTAGGCTGCCTTATGGTTGTTAAGCCTGGCCCAATATAGGCGGATTCTGGATTATCACTAAACCCTACAATCCCTAGTTCGTTTGGAATAGAAATCCCTCTTTCCTTCGCCAAAAGCATTATTTCAATGGCAGCGGAATCATTCACGGCAAAAATAGCATCCGGCCGCTCTGGTAAATCCAGCAGAAACTGACCATATATTCTAGCCTTCTGTTGTGTCAACATGCCATGAATAATCATGCTTTCGTCCACTGGCTTACCATATTTTTCAAGGGCCGCCTTATAGCCACGAAGACGTTCCTGACTGATCATCAAACTCAATGGGCCTCCCAAATGGGCAATCCGTTCATATCCATTCAAAATCAAATGTTCCACCGCTTTAAAGGAGGCCTCAAAATCGTCTACTACCACTTTTGGCACATTAATACCTTCACAAACACGGTTGAAAAGTATCATAGGAATGCCTCGTTTCTCAAAAACCGCTAAATGATCAAAATTATTGGTTTCCTGGGTTAATGAAATCAGAAGTCCATCGACCCTATTGGCCAGCATGGCTTGTGTATTAGCAGCCTCGGTGTTATAGGATTCATTGGACTGCATGAAGGTCAAATTATACCCTGCTTTTGTAAGAATTTCGTGAACGCCACTTATAACGTTTGGAAAAAATGGGTTAAAAAATTCGGGTACAATCATACCGATGGTGTTGGTTCTGCTTTTGGCGAGGTTATAGGCTAACAAATTAGGTTGATAATCCAAGGAAGCCGCCATATCCAGTACCAATTTTTTGGTATCATCGCTAATATCACTATGCCCGTTTAAAGCGCGGGATACGGTAGAGTTAGAAACCCCCACTGCCTTTGCGATGTCTATAATGGTGGACTGGTGCCGCCGCTGTTTCCCTTTTTTGGATACCGATGTTACCTCTGGAATTGTAAAATAATAATTACAGTTCTTACAGACAAATCTTTGTTTTCCCCGTATATAGCCAGCTTTCATGATGGCTCCTACATCATTACATTTTGGACATGCTATCATTTGTACTTTTTTGATTTATTAAGATTCTTCCCAATAATTAGTAGTAAAAAAACAAGAATACAGCACTTTATCGAATTTTTACATATTTAAACTACAAAGTTATATATCGGTAGCGTTTTCGCAAACGTTGCCGATATTTTTTGAGTTATTCCCACAAATTTTAGGCTTGTTTCTAGGGGATTTCAACCCTAAATTCAATCAAATCGCGAATAAATCAAGCATTTAACGTATTCGTCTTTGGAACCAAAAGCCAGAGTAGAAACATAAAAATTTGAATTATTCTAATTTCTATTCCATTTCCTTATTTTAAACATATGTTAAAATTCATGTCCAAAAAATTACTTTTGCTTTTACTAATTTGCCTCTCTACGCAAGTTGTAATGGCGCAACAGCAAAATATTACGGGTAAGGTTTCTGATGAAAATGGAGGACTGCCCGGCGTAAGTGTTACCCTAAAAGGTACGCAGCAAGGAACGCTCACGAATGTGGACGGTTCGTATTCAATTTCTGCCAATAGTAACGCAGTCATTGTTTTCTCTTTCGTAGGTTATGTAAAACAAGAAATTAATGTCAATAATCAAAGTAAAATTGATGTTACCCTTAAAGTAGATACCAAAGCCCTAGAAGAAGTAGTGGTAGTAGGCTATGGTACGCAAAGAAAAATAGAAACCACGGGTGCAATCGCCTCGGTAAAGTCTGAGGAACTCACTCAATTACCCATTACAAACGTAGCGCAGGGTTTACAAGCACGTATTTCCGGGGTTCAAATTAGTCAAAACTCAGGTGCACCTGGTGGTAATATCAGTGTCCGTATTAGAGGTACCAACTCAATCAACGGGAATTCTGAACCACTCTATGTGATCGACGGAATTCAGGTATCCAATGGCGGTGGTGTCAATGACGTTAGCCCCTTGTCCACCATTAACCCAAACGATATTGAGTCCGTTGAGGTACTTAAAGATGCTTCTGCATCCGCTATTTATGGTGCAAGGGCTGCAAATGGGGTGGTTTTAATTACCACCAAGCGTGGAAAGGCAGGTACTACGCGTGTCAATTTCGAGAGCTATTATGGTGTACAACAAGTTACCAAAACATTGGACGTTTTGAACGCCTCTCAGTTTGCTCAGTTGGAAAATGAAGTATTTAAAAACAACGCTTACCCCGACCCCACGTCACTGGGACAAGGAGTAAACTGGCAAGATTTAATATTTCAAAAAGCACCCATTCAAAATCACCAGTTAAGCATTACCGGGGGATCAGAAAAAACACAATTATCTTTATCACTCAATTATTTTGATCAAGATGGTGTGGTGATCAACTCCGCTTTCAACCGATTCTCTTACCGATTGAATCTGGATCACCAAGTGAATAAGCGCATTAAAGTAGGAACCAGCATCATGGGCAGTTATTCCAATAATAAAGGAATAAGCGCTGGAAGTACCTCTGTAGGAGATGCAGGTGTGGTTACTGGCAGTGTAATCGGAGCAGCGGTAGGTGCGCCGCCTGTACTTAAACCTTACCGAGAAGATGGCAGCATTTATCCCTTTGCAGAACAAGGTAATGGACAGTACCGTGAAGTGGTAAATCCTTTGAATTTCACTTCTGTATTGAACAATCGTAATATCAAACGAGCTTTGATAAATGTATATGGGGAGTATAGCATTCTTCCTGGCTTGTCTTACCGCGCTTCTTTTAACTCTGATCTTACTACCCGACTAAATGACGGTTACAATCCGATCGCGAATATTGCGATTAACGATCAAAATGCAAATTCAGGTTCGGCCTCTAAGTCCAACTCCAACGCTTTGAATTTGTTACATGAAAGTGTGCTTTCTTATAACAAGAAATTCGGCAATGACCATAGTTTGAAATTTACGGGCCTTTTTGCAACTCAGGTTCAAAAGTATAATGACAACAGTATTAGTGCAACAGGTTTCCCCAACGATGCCACCCAAAATGAGGCTTTACAGCTGGGCCTAAACAGAACAGTAAGCAGCTATCGTGAATTACAACGCTTGGATTCCTATATGGGTCGTGTTAATTATGGTTTCAAAGACCGCTACTTCTTGGATGTAACAGCACGTATCGATGGATCCAGTAAATTTGGAGCGAACAACAAATACGGTTTCTTCCCAGCCGTTTCTGGTGCTTGGCGTATTATAGAAGAACCCTTTATGAAACGTGCCACTTGGCTTTCTGACATGAAAATCCGTGCCAGTTATGGACTTACTGGGAATGCGGGGGGGATTTCTCCTTATAATTCTTTGGCTACTGTTGCTTCTGGTGGTGGTTACAACTTGAACCATGCTTACCAAACTGCTATTAGACCTTCGGGCATAGCGAACCCTGATTTGCGCTGGGAGAAATCAACGCAATCGAACATTGGTATCGATGCTAGTTTTATGAACAATAGAATCTCATTAATTGTAGATTATTACTATAAGAAAACTAAAGATCTGTTGTATATCAAAACATTACCACTTTCATCGGGCTATGAAAGTATTACTGGTAACTATGGTTCATTAGAAAATAAGGGTTTGGAATTCGCTGCGAATGCCACCATTTTAGACGGGCCGCTTAAATGGAGCGTAAACGGGAATATGACGATTAACAGAAACAAAATTTTGGATTTGGATGGTGGTACTACTACCGAGAGGTTCGTTACTAACTATTCGGTACTGAGCGTGGGTCAGCCTTTAGGTATGTTCAAAACGTATGTTTTTGATGGTATCAATCAAACAGGTGATGCCATTGTGCCGGGGTATGACGGTAGATTGGGTGGTCACAAAGTGAAGGATCTCAATAATGATGGTGCTATCAATTCCGATGACCAAATCATTGCAGGTAACCCTAACCCCAAATTCATTTACGGTTTCTCGACGAACTTTGCGTACAAAAACTTTGACCTTGGTGCCTTTTTTGCAGGAAGCAAAGGAAATGATATTTACAATGTAAGCCGGTTATCTTTCGAAAACCCATTGGGTCAACGCAATCTATTAAGCGGCGTAGTAAATCGCTGGACACCTGACAATCCAAGCAACCAATATGTGAGCCCGTCTGTAGCAGGCCGCTTACCTATCTCTAGCTATCCCATTGAAGATGGCTCCTACCTAAGGTGCAAAAACATTATGTTAGGCTATACTTTACCTGACATCAAAGGTATTAGTAGAATCAGGGTTTATGTAAGTGCTACCAACCTATTTACAATTACGAAATATTCCGGTTTTGACCCTGAGGTGAATACTTATGCTGGTTCTAATACCCAAATTGGTATTGATAACCTGGTATACCCTCAGTCGAAGTCGTTCCTTGGTGGTATTCAACTTTCCTTCTAATTAGCCTAAAAACTTAAATAATATGAGATCTCGATTAAAATCAATCTATAAAATATTCCCCATTGCCGTACTGGCACTTGGTCTTGGCTCATGCCAGCTCGACGAAGAAGTATATTCGTCCATTTTTACCGATAACTTCTATAAAACTGGCTCCGATGCCGAAAAAGGATTGGTGGCCGTTTATGATGCATTAGGTGGATTATATGGTGGACCAGCCGCTTTTCACCATTGAACCCACTTATACAGTTCAAAAAGCGGCTGGCCGTGTCAATGAATCTCCGCAACAACTTTGGACCTCTTCCTACAGCGGTATCGAAAAAGCCAACTGGATTATTGCAAAAGTGCCGGATGCCAGCATGGATGCAACTCGAAAAAAACAAATCATTGGAGAGGCCTATTTTCTCCGTGCTTTTTACCACTGGACTTTAACCAAAAATTTTGGAGATGTGGTGATCAAAACAGAACCTAGTACCTCGGAAGAGCTTGCCTACTTCGCATCAAGTCCCAAAGCGGACGTGTACAAACAGATTTATAGTGACTTGGATATGGCAGCTCAAGCAGGCCTTCCATCCTATCCTGCCGTTGAACCCGGACGACCTTCCAACGAAGCGGTAACGGCATTATATGCCAAAGCAGCACTCTATAACCAAGACTGGCAAACGGCACTTACCAAAGCCCAAGCGGTAATCAGTTCTGGAAAATATGCGCTAGTAGCCAATGTGTTGGACGTGTATAAAAACAGCACCGAGGACGCAGCTCGCAAAGAGAATATTTGGGCCTATGAGGCCGATCCGATCAGCCCCGGAAATGGACACCAACTGGTGGGACTTTGCGGTCCTTCGGGAAGTGGAGGAGTTGAATATGCCAAAACCTCTTATGGGTCCATGTTTGCTTACATGAGTTTTTTCAACTCTTTTGATGCCAAAGACAAGCGTCGCCAATTGTTAGATACGACCTATCTTAACAAGTCAAATGTTTGGGTACCACAAAAAAGTATTACCCCCATTACTACTGATGCCGTTTTGATAAAAAAATACCAGGATCCTGTTTCAACTACAGGTACCATTGTAAACATCCCTATCCTGCGCTATGCCGATATGTATCTGATAGCAGCCGAAGCGGAAGCTCGTCTGAATGGTGCAAGTGCTGCGGCCTACGAATATGTAAACGTGATTAGAACCCGTGCTGGCCTGGCTGGGCTTACCACTGGCCTTGGTAAAGAAGCGTTTATTGATGCAGTAATTCAAGAAAGATCCTGGGAGTTTTTTGGTGAAGGCGACCGTTGGTATGACTTAACACGAACCGACAAATTTGTTTCGATCGTCTCAAAAGCGACCAATTCCGTTTATCCTGATCGTCCCGTTCAGTCGAAAAACAAATATTTCCCAATCCCTCAGGATGAAATTAATGCGAATCCAAAATTAGTACAAAACCCCGATTGGCAATAGATTAAAATACGCAATCAGTAACGCTGTTAATTCAGCGTTACCGATTTTACACGACCTACAAAAAATAAAGTCGTTGGCCGTAAACGACAAAAATATTACTTTCCAATCCTAAGACGTGGAATCCAATAAATTGCGTTTTTAACTAACTTCTTTCACGGTGACTCCTAAAACTTTATCTAATGAAAGTACTCAGCATAACATTTACTGCAGTTCTATGCTCCCTATTGGCATTGGCTCAAAATCAGAAGACAACCCGTTTGACCAATAACAACATTCATATTCTTTGGAAGAATCAAAAAAATGGTTGGAATATTGAAGAAGTAAAAGTTAAAAAAGCGGGCAAATGGATGAATGCACTCACTCCATCAGGTGAATATACGCTACTGTATTCAGCCACAAAACCGCCTACTGAACCCGTTGAAACTTTCGAAAAAATAAATGGCGGTACCTTCCCTGAAAAAAATTACCATTATCAGGAGCAGCAATGGAAAGAAAGTACTAATGAAGTTTCCTTAAATAAAGCGGGCAAGGCATACCACTTCTTTCCAAAAAAAATAAAGGCCAAGAAGGGTGAATTTGAATTTAGGCAAGAGACTGAGGTCGCTACTATTGTTTCTATTTGGAAAATAGATCCAGTATTTGCCAATGACATTCAAGTCTCTTTAACCCTAATTCCAAAAGTAAAAGGCTATTTTTCTTTAGCTTCACCTACGTTAGGTATTTTACCAAAAGACCAAATGTCTTGGGTTTCTGTGCCTGGTTATTTCCAAGGCAATCAATTCCAAGAAAACTTTGCACTGGCCTATGCCTATGGA
>CAXBLH010000216.1:0-8972 GCA_963976315.1 uncultured Dyadobacter sp. | reverse complement strand
AGGGTATTTGACAATCAAATTCCTGAAGAATTTTAGCTTTACCAACAATATTTCCTATGACCGGTTTTCCGAAATCCGGACGCGGTACGGGAATGCAGAAACGGGTGCTGTGGTAGGTATAGGCGCGATAGGAAAGTACTATGCGAATACTGGTGTTTTCAATACACAACAATTGTTAAACTGGAATAAGGAATTTGGACTACACTCTGTTACTGCCTTGGCAGCACATGAATTCTATCAATATAAAAGCGATTTATTGAACTATGGTTCTGCCTATTCTTTAATCAATGACTTTACAGGACAGGGTAACTTCGTAAGCCGATACAATACTTCAGGTGCCCCGTTTGGCAACCCTGGTTATGGAGGGGATCTTACGGCGATGGATAGCTATTTCGGCCGGGTTGTTTATAATTATAACGACAAGTACTTTGTAGAAGGCTCTTTGCGTAGAGACGGATCTTCTAAATTCAGATATAAAGAAAATCGGTGGGGTACATTTTGGTCCATCGGAGGTGGATGGCGTATTTCTCAGGAAAAATTTATGCAGCAAATCAATGAAACCATCAACGATTTAAAAGTTAGAGCAAGCTATGGCGTGATCGGCAACCAGAGCGGTATCAGTAACTATTCCGGTTATCAGCTGTGGAGCTATGGAGCGGTTTACACGAGCTCCACCGGCGGAACAGGTGTTCCTGCAAGCTACACCTTGTCTCAAGGCGCTGTGCCAAATACGGCATTAACCTGGGAAAATACCCATACATTTGATGCTGGTATTGATTTCTCCATGTTAGACAGAAGGTTAACTGGAACCATAGATTACTACAATAAGAAAACCGTAAATTCTGTTTTTGCGCAACCAATCTCCAGTTCAATGGGTCAGTCGTCGCTGACGTTGAATAGCGCAGAGATCGTCAATCGTGGTGTTGAAGTAGCTTTAAATATCAAATTGATCCAAAACAAAAACTTAAACTGGAGCGTTGGGATCAACGGAACCCATTACCGTACAATTCTTACTAAGTTTCCCAAAAGCGTTGGCTCACCTGCTCTCGACGGCAATTTTACAGGCTCCATCGATGGCTGGGGTATAGCGAACGGCGGAGCTACCAATGGTGGTCAGATCATGTATTTGCGAGGTGAAAATAAGGACTTCTATAATCTTTATCTTTATAAATATGCTGGAGTTGATCAAACTACCGGTTTACCATTGTTTAATGCTACCGTCACGCAGAATGACATTGCCGCTGGTTTTTTTGCGGGTGAAGACGTGGGGTCGGTCGTAACCACAACCAACTATACTTTGGCTGACCGCTATGAGATGGGAAGTGCTATACCGAAAATAATCGGCGGTTTTTCAACTTCCCTTCAGTTTTGGAATTTTGATTTCTCGGCTATTTTAGCCTACCAAATAGGAGGGAAATTCCTGAGTGTGGAATATGCCAATAACCTTTATAGAGCAGGAAATATCGGAAATGCTTTATCGAAAGAACTATTGGGGAACACGTGGACACCTGAAAACAGAAACGCCAAATTTCCGATGGCTTTTTACGGTGACACTTTCTATACAGGTGGTTCTACCCATGGCTCATGGCAGTATAGCGACATGGCCCTTTTTGATGCGTCTTACCTAAATGTCAAAAACTTGGCACTTGGTTATACTCTTAAAAGCAGCATTCTAGAAAAAATAAAAGCCAAAAGCCTCCGTGTCTATGCGTCAGCAGATAATATAGCGATGCTGACCAGCCACTCAGGAATTGATCCTCGCATGTCGCTGGTAGGTGGTATGGAAGTGGGTGCAGCCGTGTATCTACCTATGAGCACTTTTTCAGTTGGACTTAACGTAAACTTTTAATCGAGTCAATATATGAACATTATCAAAAAATATTCAATGTGTCTGGCAGTTTCTGGTATGCTGCTTTTTTCAGGGTGTTCCGACAAGCTAGAAGTGGAGCCACCAAATAATATTACAGACAAGCAAATAACGGAATTACTAGCCTCTGGGGATGAAGCAAAAATAAAGCTAGTAATGGGAGGTATGGCAAACGCAATGCCTTTGATATTTAATAATATTGGTGCCACTGGTGCAGGGGTTGCTGATATGTATTATTCTAATCAAGGACTTGATGTAAACCGAAGCATTGAAGGGAATGATATGATCTTAGGTGATCAGGAAGGACTGAACGTACTCTCTGGGGCAGTAGAATATCAGCTCGGAGATTTTATTTCCTCCGCAAGTGGGAAGAATTTTTCTTATTGGAAGTATGGCTGGTTTTGTATCACAGCGGCCAATCAGATGCTAAATTACCTTCCTGAAGACGTGGTGGCCGGAAATAACTTCCTGAAAGAATATAAAGCAAGAGGATTGCTCGTGAGGGCCTATGGTTATAACTACCTTATGGAAAATTATCAAAATGCTTTTTTGCAAGGTGGTAACAGCAAACTTGGGCTCCCTTTGTACGATAAGTTTCAGCCTTCGCAGCCTAACAAACCGCGCTCGACCGCTGTGGAAACGTATAATTTTATCAAAAATGATCTCACTCAGTCAATCAGGTTGTTCAAAGAAGCTGGTGTAGGCTATTCAGCTGTTTTGACGGATATCGATCTAGCAGTTGCCAATTTTGTACTTGCCCGTGTATCGCTATGGACTGGAGACTGGGCCACTGCGATCAGTGCATCGAATGAAATCCTATCTAAGTATCCCACGCTTATGACTCAAGCGCAATATGGGGGCAAAAATATAGGAACTGCAACCGCTCCGGAAATACGCCCAGAGACCAACGGTTTTTTGAATAATGCGCAAAACCCCGAAGTAATACTCGGTTTTCCGATGGGGGAGGGGCAGCCTTATTTTCTGGCTTTTATGAATCCGTTCGGAAAAGGGAATGGTGGGGTGGAAAGAGCCTACAAAAGGATTGATAACCGCTTGTATGATAAAATTGCCCCAAATGACTATCGTAAAGATTGTTTCATGCAGCAAGCCTTTGGTAACTATGTTTATCCGCCTAACAATACATCGGCATTTATTCCTTCCTATACCAACCTGAAATTTGCGGCTACACATGGGTTGGGCAGTAATAATAAGATTGACGTGGGTGCATC
Organism: uncultured Dyadobacter sp.; assembly: GCA_963976315.1. GTDB lineage: Bacteria > Bacteroidota > Bacteroidia > Cytophagales > Spirosomataceae > Dyadobacter. The sequence goes on along the minus strand of CAXBLH010000216.1, from coordinate 5,876 downwards.
TACAGTTCAATATATGCGTACTTCAGAAGTCTTGCTCATGAAAGCTGAGGCGGAAGCGCAGTCCGGCGCTGAACCAGCGGCCAAAGCGACGCTCAACAAATTGCTTGCGGCTCGTACGAAATCTGGCGCAGCGCCCCTTACCACAGACACCTATCCTTCTATGCAGGGACTCACTACTTTACAGATGGTCCAATTGCAAACTCGTATTGAAATGTGGGGTGAAGGTGGACGTGAGTTTTATAATAACAAGCGTTGGAATATACCAGTGGACAGGAATAGCTCGGCTAACCATGTAACGAAAGTTACTTATCCCGTATCTAGTATGACATTGCAAATCCCTGAGGATGAAATGTTATTCAACCCGCTATCGGTTCAGAATTAATAACGATTTGATATCATAAAAATGAGGCGGTCCGTAATGATCGCCTCATTTTTTATAAGTTAACAGGTCTTCGCGGTACCCTCTGCATAACCACCCCATTCTATTATCCACCCCGCATAAGATCTTATGCTGTTTATCGGGAAAGAAAATAATTGATCCTCTGGATACGCCCCCTATTGTTTTACTAACTTCAAAAATATTATTTTAAGAATTATCAACACAAAGAGGTTAAGTTTTTCTAGAAATAGACTTATTATGCTAATTCTAGAATTATGATAAGTTAGATTAGCATGAAATTAGCCTCGGAAAATTTCACTCCACAACCAGAATAAACACGATTAAGCACAATGAATTTACAATTTTCTTACCTAGGCCTTTGGTTTACTTTACTGGCGTGCTTTCCCCTATTGGTTTTCGGCCAACAACCCACATTCGATCTAAAGTCTGGTGACCGCGTAGTGTTTGTAGGGAATGGGTTATTTGAAAACGATTTACAGTTTGGCTATTTGGAGTTTGCACTTACGACCCGTTTTCCAGAAAGGAATATTGTATTCCGAAACTTGGGGTGGTCCGGGGATAATGTTTTTGGGGAGTCGAGAAGTTATTATACCAATCCACCAACACCATATCAGCTATTGATTGACCAAATTACCCAGGCAAAGCCAACCGTCGTATTTGTTGGGTATGGTGCGGCTGAAGCGCAGGAAGGTCTAGCGGGCGTGGCAAAATTCAAAGAGGGGTATAATCAATTATTGAATGTCATCGACCAATTGGGAGCGAAGGCTATATTGCTATCTCCCATTCCAGTTTTGACGGCGGAAGCGGGGTCCCGCAACCGTAACTTGCAGCTTTATGGTAACCTTATCGCTGAAATTGCTAAACAACGGAACATCCAATTTATTGATATTTTTGAGCCAATTCTCCAATTTGACAAAAAAGAAGAATTGATGGATGATGGCTATCAATTAAATGAATCGGGTTATTATTATTTGAGTCAGGTGGTAGAAAACGGTTTGGGTTTTCCGAATAGGAAAGAAGAAATTCAAGTAAAATATTCCAAAAATAGGACCAGTGTATCGGCTCCTGCTGAAGTGATGCGCTCAGAGGCAAAGGAAGCATCTTTGGCATTTAGTATCAACGAGCCACTTTTGCCATTACCGTTACCCACAAAAAATCCAGAAATATTTGCTGACCAAAATTCTGTAACGGTTACGGGTTTGAAAAAGGGCTATTATAGTCTGGTTTGTGAAAATAAAGTAGTACAGTCGGGTTCCAACAAAGCCTGGACCAATGGTATTTCTATTACTCATGGGGGATATTTTGATCAGTCGGAACATTTAATAAACCTGATTTTAAAAAAGAACGAATTGTTTTTTTACCAATACCGTCCGTTGAACCGTACTTATATTGTCGGATTTAGGTCTTATGAACAAGGAAAGCATGTACAAGAGCTTGATGAAATGAATGTAACTATCAAGTGGTTAGAAACGCAAATCATGCTCAATAGCAAACCAAAACCTGCTATCTACGAACTACGAGCGATCGAATAATAGGGTTTTTTGACCAAAAAAATTGCCGAATTAATATCCAAGAGAAAACGAAATCATTAAAGCATATCCAATGAAATCAATAACCACCTGTCGTAAACTGTTGTGGAGTATGGCACTTTTGCCATTTTTACTGTTCATGACTTCGTCTGTGAAGCAAACCGAACCCAATAACGATCCTGATGTACAAAGGGAATTGGAGTCTTTTCAATTGGCCGAAGGGATGGAGGTAACCATATTTGCATCCGAACCTATGGTTACCAAGCCCATTCAGATGAATTGGGACGCTGACGGAAGACTTTGGGTGGTGAGTAGTACGGCTTACCCCAACCTCAAAACAGGTGAAGAAGCCAACGACAAAATTTATGTTTTGGAAGATACGAATGGGGACGGAAAGGCTGATAAGTCTACCATTTTTGCTGAGGGACTCTTAACGCCCACAGGTATTTTGCCAGGAGATGGTGGGGTATATGTGGCCAATTCAACCGAAATATTGTTTTTAAAGGATACCAATGGCGACGGGAAAGCCGATTTTAAAAAGCGAATTCTGAATGGCTTTGGCGTGGCTGATGTCCATCACTTGATCCATACTTTCCGTTGGGGACCGGAAGGTTTGTTGTATTTCAATCAATCCATTTATACGTATAGTCATGTGGAAACACCCTTTGGTGTGAAACGTTTGGAAGGGGGTGGCGTATGGCAATTGGATCCCAAAACTTTGAATTTAGATATTTATGCCAGAGGGTTGATCAATCCGTGGGGACTGCGTTTTGACGACTGGGGGCAATCATTTTTGACGGATGGTGCGGGTGGACAAGGCATTAACTATGCTTTTCCAGGAGCTACATTTGTAACCGCGCCAGGAGCAGAAAGAACGATCCGTGGACTTAATCCTGGGCAGCCCAAACATAGTGGGTTAGAAATTGTTTCGAGCAGACATTTGCCGGATTCGTGGCAGGGTACTTTACTTGCTAATGATTTCAGAGCTAACCGGATTAACCGTTTCGCACTGGAAGAACAGGGTAGCGGATATGCTTCCCGGCAAGTGGATGATGTGATGTGGACCGATGATGTCGCTTTCCGGCCGGTTGATATTAATGTAGGTCCTGATGGGGCCGTCTATGTAGCCGATTGGTATAATCCTATTATCCAGCATGGTGAAGTAGATTTTAACGATCCCAGACGTGATCAGAAGCATGGTAGAATTTGGAGGATTACGGCCAAAAAGCGGCCTTTGTTACAAAAAGTAGCACTTTCAAAGGCACCTATTGAAACCTTGCTGGATGCTCTAAAGTCTCCGGAAGAACTAAACCGTGCGAATGCCCGTCAGGTTTTGAAAGAGCGTGGTGCTAAACTAGTATTGCCACAATTAGAAAAATGGGTAGCCAATTTGAATAAAAATGAGGTGGGATATACGCATCAACAATTGGAAGCACTTTGGGTATACCAAGCGTTGAAAACTGTAAATGAACCGTTGCTGCTGGAATTGCTAAATTCCAAAAATCACCATGCACGCTCAGCTGCGATACGCGCACTGGCTTTTTGGCATGATAAAATAAAAAATGTACCCGCCTTGCTGGCAAAAGCCACTACCGACGAACACCCGCAGGTGCGACTTGAAGGGGTAATAGCATTGCGTAAGGTAAATACGGATGAAGCTGCGAAAGCGGCACTTACCGTTTTGAGCTATCCGATGGATGAGTTTTTGGATTTTGCACTTTGGCAAACCCTACAAGAATTAGCGCCAAAATGGACGAAACGGTTGGTCTCAGAACCTCGCTTTTTTGGAGATACTCAAAAAACGGTTTTTGCACTGAAATCCGTGAATACGGCAAGTGCGGTAGCGCAATTATTAGACTTGTACCAAAAAAATGAAATTCCAGAAAAATATGAACAGGATGTTTTAAATTCTATTTCCCGAAATGGTACTGCTCATGATTTGGACATCTTATTGGAATTAGCCCTTAAAAATTCGGGTAAAAAGACGGGTTTGCAGTTGGTGGCATTAGAGGATGCATACTCCCGTCGTAAGGTAAAACCGACGATGGACTTGTCGCGAATTATGTCGTTTACTACCCATGAGGATCTCAATATTGCCCAAAGTGCCATCAATTTAGCGGGATATTGGAAACTAGAAAATCTGTTTAATGAGATTTTGAAATTAACGAATAGTAGTGATGCCAGTGTGCAAAAGGCTGCTTTATTATCCATTACAAGGATCAATCAGCAGAAAGCACAAAGCGTACTGTCGGAAATGATTACTGGTAGGTATCCAGATGCCTTAAAGTTGTTGGCGGCGAGTCAGTTGGCTTCTATCAACGTTACGGATGCGGCAAGTATGACGGTGAAGTTATTGAACAAACTACCTGAAAATGCAGCTGTCTCAGGGGTGTTAGAAACGTTTTTCAGTACCAAAGGAGGCATTGCAGCGCTAGGACAGGCCATTGCTACTACCAAAATCCCGAAACCGATTGCGATGTTGGCCCGGAAAGAAGTTCAACAGAAAATTAGAAGTAACCGCCAGGGAGATGAGGATGTGCTATTGTTGAAAAAGGCCTTGGAACAGTCTGGTGGTAGTTTGCCTGTAGAACGTATGCCGCAAGAATTAAGTGATACTGATATCGCGAAAATTGTCAGTGACCTAAAAACAACGGCTGATCCAGTAAAAGGAGAGTTGTTGTTCCGGCAGAGTAGCTGTTTTACTTGTCATGCGATTGGCGGAGCAGGTGGATTGATCGGTCCGGACCTGAGTAGCTTGGGTACTAGTTCGCCTGCCGAAACCATTATAAAATCCATTCTATATCCCGCAGTTTCGATCAAAGAAGGATATGAATTACAACGTATCGTCAAAACCGATGGTAGCGAGTTGATGGGTTATTTGGTAAGCAACGGCAATACTGAAATGGTGATGCGTGACGTAACTGGTTTGGAACAGAATGTAGCCAAAAGCCAAATTTCAAAAATAGAAAAAATCCCGGGCTCGTTGATGCCCCCAGGATTGACAGCCTCTTTGGACAAACAGGAATTTATAGACCTGATAGGGTTTCTGGCGAAGCTTGGGGAGTCAGGTAAATTTAGAGTGCCAAACACCCGTTTTGTTCGGAGGTGGGAAGTTGTTTCCAATAGCGGAAAGGGTATTGTCAGTGTTGATGATTTAATAAAACAAACCGAAAAAAGGTCTGGAGTTCCCCTATATAGTGCCGTTTCTGGGGGTGTTCCAATGACAGAACTTTCAGGTATCCAAGTTGGGAAGGATAAAAATTATAGTTTGGTACGATTTGATATTGAAGTACTTACCAAAGGAGCTGTAAAAATAGACCTAAATATGGCACGTGGTGTTACCGCCTGGCTTGGATCAAAATCTTTAAAAATCACGGGTCCCGAAATCAATACAGAACTTCCGACGGGGAAGCACGTGATCACACTTGTTATTGACCGAGGTATGGCTGACCATACGGAACTGACTGCGAAATTAAGCGATGAAAGCACCGCACAGACAAGATTAGTGATGGGTCGGTAGTGGCTGGGTAACCCAACTGAATTTATTCTTAAAAGTTGGTTTTTGTATTTTCAAAACCAATAATAAGAGGGTTTGTTTCATAATTGCTCGCAAATGCTGAGTGTTTATGAAACGAACCCTTTTTATTATTCCTACTAATCAGCTGACTAGGTGGTATTATTTTGAAAAAAAACATAAAACATACTAGTAGGTATTTTTTTAGTACCTTTGCCTTATGCAGCAAGAGTTAAAATCGGAGCTTACCAAGCAAATCATTATTGAGGAGGCGTTTAAACAGTTTTATAAAAACGGGTTTAAAACGACTAGCATCGATACCATCATGAAAGCCACCACACTCACCAAAGGAGCTTTTTACCATCATTATAAAAACAAAAAAGAGTTAGGACTGGAAGTGATTGGCTTAAAAGTGCAAAAGCGCGTTTATGAA
>CAXBLH010000215.1:0-9008 GCA_963976315.1 uncultured Dyadobacter sp. | reverse complement strand
GAAACAATAAATGTAAATTCTTTTCTTGCTAAGCTATTGGTTCAGAGGAATATTACAGATTTTGAGAATGCCAAATCATTTTTCAGACCACAGCTAGAATCATTGCATGATCCATTTTTGATGAGGGATATGGATACGGCCGTAAAGCGGCTAATCACGGCAATCAGTCAGGGTGAGAAGATACTGGTTTATGGTGATTACGATGTGGACGGGAGCACCTCCGTCGCTTTATTCTTTGGCTATCTGCGTAAAATCTACTCTAATTTAGAATATTATATTCCGGACCGATACAATGAAGGTTATGGCGTTTCATGGCTAAGTATTGATTATGCCTCTGAAAATGGATTCCATTTAATCGTTACCTTAGACTGTGGTATCAAATCGGTTGATAAAGTGACCGAAGCAAAAAAGAGAGGCATTGACTTTATAATATGTGACCACCACAGGCCAGGGGAAATATTACCTCCAGCGGTGGCCGTTTTGGATCCAAAAAGAAATGATTGTCCTTATCCTTATAAAGAACTTACGGGCTGTGGCGTTGGGTTCAAATTACTACAAGCTTTTTGTATAGCCCAAAACCTAGATCAAAAATCATTACTGGACTACCTAGATCTGCTGGTCATTAGCATTGCCTCCGACATTGTACCTATTACTGGAGAAAATCGGGTCATGGCATTCTATGGTTTAAAAAAGCTGAACAGCGAACCAAGGGTAGGCGTAAAGGCCCTCATTAAAATTGCGGGCATGGTCGGCGAGCTTAATATCACTAATGTGGTTTTCGGATTAGGACCTCGCATAAATGCCGCCGGAAGAATAAAACATGCCAAAGAGGCGGTAAGGCTACTACTGTGCGAAGATGAAATGGAAGCAGAGGAATTTGCTATTGAAATTAATAAACACAATTTGGATCGAAGAACCTTTGACAGTAGCATTACTGACGAGGCGCTTTCTATGATCGAAACCGATCAATGGTTTGACTCAGCAGTAAGTACTGTCCTTTTTAAAAATGATTGGCATAAAGGGGTCATCGGAATTGTTGCGAGCAGATGCATTGAGCGCTATCACCGACCCACTATCATTTTAACAGAATCCCATGGCAAAGCCGCTGGTTCGGCAAGATCAGTGCCAGGTTTTGATGTTTATGAAGCCATTGAGTCCTGTTCCGACCTACTGGAACAATTTGGGGGACATACATTTGCTGCTGGGCTCACCTTACCATTGGAAAATATTGACACCTTTAGAAGTAGGTTTAATGAAGTGGTGGAACAAAATATCACTTCGGAACAGTTGATACCGCAAATCAATATCGATGTTGAATTAGAGCTAGCCGCGATTACGCCCAAATTTTATAGCATTCTCAAACAAATGGGACCATTTGGACCAGGGAATATGACGCCTACTTTCAAATCATCACAGGTAACTTTGGCTGGTAAACCTACGATTATGAAAGAAAAACATATAAAATTCGATATCCAACAACCTAATTCAGCCCGATTTACCGTTATTGGCTTTGGAATGTCATCATTCAATGAACAGTTACAAAAAGGGGAGCCGTTTTCTATTTGCTATACCCTCGAGGAAAATAATTTTAGAGGTAATACCACGTTACAGCTTTCTTTGAAAGACTTAAAGTTCAATAACAACTAACTAAACTTTGGTTTTATATCCAAGATAACCATGATATTAAGGACAGAAAATCTGATCAAAAAGTACGGAGCAAGACTTGTAAATGACAACGTAAGCTACCAAGTAGAACAAGGTGAAATCGTGGGACTTTTAGGACCAAATGGAGCCGGTAAAACGACTTCCTTTTATATGGCCGTTGGACTTGTAAAACCTAATAGCGGCAAGGTATATCTTGACGAACAGGATATTACTAGCCTCCCGATGTATAAAAGAGCTCGGTTAGGACTTGGTTATCTCGCTCAGGAAGCTTCGGTATTTAGGACTTTAACGGTGGAAGAAAACATTAAAGCGGTACTGGAAATGACTGATTTACCCAAGGCGGATCAAAAAGCCAAAGTAGAGGAGTTATTAGACGAATTCCATTTGCAGCATGTACGTAAAAGCAAAGGTATGGTATTGTCGGGTGGAGAACGACGCAGAACCGAAATTGCAAGAGCTCTGGCCGTTGATCCAAAATTTATTTTGCTTGATGAACCTTTTGCAGGCGTTGACCCAATTGCCGTGGAAGATATTCAAAGTATTGTGGCAAAACTAAAGCACAAAAATATTGGCATTTTGATTACCGATCATAATGTAAACGAAACCTTATCCATCACCGATAGGGCTTACCTTTTGTTTGAAGGGAAAATATTAAAACAAGGAACCGCAGAAGAACTTGCTGCGGACGAAGTGGTAAGAAGAGTATATTTGGGCCAGAATTTTGAATTAAAACGTAAGGTTTAAATACCTATCCTCAAAAGGGTGGTACTAAAGCTTTGGACATTTCTTGCAGTGCTTTTTCTTCTTCTTATATTTTTCACAACACTTTTTAAACACACAGTCTTGGTTTTCAAGTAATGAATTTGACCAAATATCTTTGATGTCCGTGCGTGTGGAAGATTCGAAATAATTCAATTCACTCATTTTGACTCAGTTATAAATACCCTACAAATGTATTGTTTATTTAGAATAAATACAAAGAAATGATTTGAATTAATTCGAAGTGGAAAATTTGGAATCCACATTTATCATCCAACTACTCAAAAAGTTTTCTACGAAGATTCTAGGGCTCCGCTCCTTGTTTTGATTCGGGTAGCTCCAACCCATATTGTATTCCAAATAGACAATACCCCTCAGGGTTATTCTTTAACCTAGGTAATGCCCTAAGCATCGTACGTTTATAGTAAAATGATTATCCAAAAATGAAACCGGCTACATCGCAGTCGAACCTCTCAAAATAAAGCGAAGTGACCATAAATGTGCTAAGGAATTGTGAATTACCAATTTAAATAATTAATCCTAAAAAGGTTATGGCTATTTGCGCGAATTGTAGTGTCTATACCAGTATTCCAAAAAGTAGCAACAAAGGGGTGCCAGTGCCAATGGAGCGAAGTATTAAAAAAGAAGCATAAGCGGCATTATTATTCCAACTCAAACAGGCCCTTGGACTGATTTATATAACAAACAACAAAAGCAAGTTCCCTTTGACACCTCCCCCCAACCATTCTCTATGCAGGAGAGCGGCATAAAATGTGCAAGTATTTAGGCTAATTATATAGTAAGGCAATTCACCTTCTTGACGAAAAACCTTTGTTATCATGCAACTCACTATGCTCCGGACGTATTTTCATAATATAATAGGTATAGCCTCACACTTAAATAAGTCGTACCAAGAAAATAGTTTAACCAATCACCTAATAAATTTATTTAAAACATATAAAAGAAAATTACATAAAAAGCTAAGTAAATAAGCTAATAATTATAACTATATTACAAAATAATATAAATAAACTAAACTGTGTTTATAAACTCATGAAAAAGAGCCTTTTATTCTTACTGGTCTCATTCCTAGCCATATAGCTCCTTCGGTCTATTTGGCTGGGTTACTGAATAAGACTTAGGCAGTATTGTAACATTATTAAGCAATACAAATAACAGCGTACTCATTCCCTAAGGATTTTCGAAAGTCAACAAGGCTAATTTTTTAACTTCAATCTTACAAAACATGAGTTTACAAAGTTTTAGTGCCTTTGCATTGACAAGGGCGGAAATGAAGCATGTTGTTGGAGGGCAATGTTATATCAGAGACGGTAGCAATGTGTCTAAATGTTATGGATTAGCAGATTGTAAAGATTCTGTAGCTAATGGTTGGGGACAGAATTATTGTTGTGATGGCTGTGGTAACGCTAGCTGGTGTCAGAATGGACAATGTCCGCAATAACATTTTTGAAAAAAAACTGAGATAACATTTGTTTAAAGACATGGTTATCTCAGTTTCAAAGAAAAATGACAAAACTATGTCTATTCATAGTATGAATGTACAATAAGTTAACTTAAAGTCACCATACCTAGTATGAAATCTAAACGTTTCGTTCTTATACTACAATTTTTTGCCCCACATATATTTGGCTTAGGTGTTATGATCTGCTTTATGTTATTATTGGGCTGTAATACTTCTTCCAAAGAAAGTACTTTAGCTGTAAACACGGTACAAAGCAATGATGTTGGCTCCGTCAATATTCAGTTTGTTGGCAAGCCTGAGTTCAACAGCATGCTGAATACAAAAACTAGCAAAAAAACATGGAGACAAAACTATATTGTTTTTTATGACAATTTTGAAAATGATGGTTTTGAGTTTGATGAAGTGGCTAGTAAGAAAGAAGTAACCTATACCACCAAATCAAATTATATAATGGTTAGAAGGTATTTAGGTTTTTTCGAATTCCAAGATTTTTTGGTTCACAAAGGGGATTCACTGGTACTGGGTTTCGATGCTGATATACCGTTGGTCATCCAGCATTCATTAAATAATTATTTATCACAGGATTTCAATGTGGATAACATAATCAAAAAGAAATATCCGGATGCTCTATTGATTACGGGCATGGCGGATGATACACGAATGATGGCCTTTAAACACTTCTATGATGACCCAATGGAGAGCACCATGCAAATGACAAGAAAGGGCTATGAAAAGGGTCTGTATTTAGAAAATCTTGAAAACGAAATGGCGAGAAAGCTCTTACCTAAAGTTAAAAGCTTAAAAACTGATGCTCTTATGCTTTTTGACTCATTACACAATAACAAAAGTATTTCGAATGGTGTATATCATTTCTATAACCAGAAATATTCCAATCTGCTTTTAAAGTTAGAAATCATGTCGGGTTCCATGGATTCAATTCAGGCGGCGGGAGAGTTAAATAATCGGTATAAAAATCAAAGTTTTAGTGATGAATATCTCACGCAATGTTTGGACAAATACGAAAAGGTTTATATACAATCCAAAGCAAAATGGACGGTATCAGATCAGCTAAATCTTAGGGATCCAAAAGAAAGTTTTATGAGTACCTTGAAAATTAACTTGCTTAGTCCTGAGGTTAAAGATCAGATACTTTTTAGAAGTCTAAACAATATTAACGCATATTTCCCCAATGATATTGAAACCCATTTGAAGTTGTTCGTGGGTTCGGTTTCAGATACAAATCTTATTCTGACTGCAAAGGGAAAATATCAAAAAGCTGAATTGAAGAATTCAACAATATCCAATTTGCATTTAATGACATTTGACAGTAAACAAACAACAATTGAAGAGTTAATGAAAATGCATAAAGGTAAAATTATCTACGTAGACTTCTGGGCCAGTTGGTGTGCCCCATGCCGAGAGGCGATGCCCGCCTCACACCAATTACGAGAAAAGTTAAAGGATAAAAATATTGCTTTCGTTTATTTATCTTTAGACGATAAAATAATGGCATGGCAAAGGGCAAGTGAAAAAGAAGGGTTAAACCAACTTAGCAATAGCTACCTAATTGTAAATTCGAGAACTTCTGATTTTCTTAAAATTAACAAGCTATCGGAAATACCTCGTTATATGATTTTTGATAAAACCGGAAATCTAATATACGGCAACGCACCAAGAGTAGAAAGTAGTGAAATCGAAGGGTTGTTAATTGATTTGGCGGAGATGCCATAAATTATTAGAAATCATGAGTTTACAAAGTTTTAGTGCCTTTGCATTGACAAGGGCGGAAATGAAAAACCATTTAGGTAGTGAATCTGGAGGTTTCTGTACAGGCACCTGTCGAGTAAGAAATGGGGCTGGTAATGAAATCACTGTTACTTGCGTATACTCAAAGAAATCAGGATGTAATTGCGGAGTAGTCACAAGTCAAATAATAAAAAACAATTGTTAAAGGTAATTTATTTGTAACAAAAGCAATTTTAATAATTAAGTATCTTAATTTGATAGCTAAATCGGTATGCGTAAAATTCTAGAGAATTTTCCTTATACCGATTTAGTTATTTTCAATAACTAACCAAATGCAAAAAGTGATTTCTAATCTCTACACGGCAATTTCTATCCTTTTTCTTATAGGATGCTCGTCTTCCTCAAAGGAAGAAAAAACGCAGTTGAATATCGAATGTGTCAAATGTACCGGTATGGATGTTTCTCTCTCCCGATCGTTTATTTTGCCTATCGGAACTATGGAGATTTATCAGGCAAAGTTTGATTCATTAGGACATGCGAAGATTGAATTTGTTCAAAATGATACCCTAAACATGTTGTTGGTAGTTAAAAATAAAGCCGAATGGGTATTTCATACGACACTGTATTTTGAACCCAGCGCGAATATCAAGCTCACCATTGAAAATGGCATCCCAGAATTTGAAGGGGATTTAAAAATCATTAATTCCTATTACAATAAAATTAACCTTATTGAAAGTGAAAGACAGGAATATTTAAATGAGAATTTTAGCAAATATCGTTCTAAATCTTCTTCGGAAAAACAGGTGTTACGAGATACAATAAGTCAATTTGGTAAATTATTGATAAATCAGATAAACCGCGACAAAGCTCTTTCCAAATACTATCAGCAAATGCTAATCGACTACAATTCACTGTATGAAATCACGCAACACATGAATTTAGAAACTGAAGATGCTAAAATGCAAATCAGAAGCCGTGGAACAGATATCATGTCAGATTCAATAGTATCTAATGCATTTAAAGCCTTGAGCCTTCATCCCAAATATATTGATAATCCATCCTATTTATGGTATTTCAGTAGAAGATTATCACCAATATTTGATGATTTTATGAACTACCGACTTGAAAAGGGAATAAAAAATGGAGCGTATGAATACATTAAAGGAGCAATAATAAAAGAAAGGAAACTAGATGATTACCAAGAATTGCTAATGGCATTATATATTGTATACATGTCGTTTGATAGTAGGATGGATTATGTTTTGGAGTCGAAACTAGTGGATATGTTTCAAAAGGATTATCCTCATTCAAAATATTTGGAGGAATGCCTATGAAGGAGCTATTGATGCGGGATTTGAACGATAAGGACTTCAAACTTTCTGATCTGAAGGGGAATCTAATTTATATTGATGTTTGGGCGACGTGGTGTGGGCCGTGTGTTGAGGAATTAGAATTCTCGAAAAAGCTTTCTAAAAAATATTCAACTTTTACAGATTTAAAATTTATGTATGTCTCAATAGATGAGAATGCAGAAAAATGGAAGAAGTTTTTGAAGAAAAATCCTCAAATTAAAGGAACGCACGGGATTCAAAATTCTAAGTTTCTAGGGGATTCTAGCATGGTTACTAATTTGTATAATATATCTGGAATTCCACGCTATATTTTGATTGATAAGGATGGAAAAATAATAACCGTTAACGCCAAACGTCCCTCGGAATTAGTATCTGATAATTATTTAGATTCTCTTTTAGCACTCTAATTAGGTTGGCCAAAGATAGAATAACATTCTATGATTCAATTAGTTGTAAAACAAGCAACAAGAATTAGATTAGAAATTGGAATACTTCAGACGATCGGATGCTGCTGGTTTTACTTATCTTAATGTTACCAACATATATAATTTTGACAAAACGGGCAGATTAATATACGGTCACGCAGCAAGCGTAGAAAGTGAGAAAATTGAAGGGTTGCTGGTAAAGTTGGTAAAAGAATAGTAAACATTTTTGAAAACAGGTACTTTGAAAGCGTTTAATCCTCTAAACCAACTATTTCGTTGATTTTTTGTTTTCTATTCAAAAGAAATGGAGTAATTTATACCAAGACATATGTTAAAATACAAAAGCTAGTTTAAAATTAGACCATAATCAGTATTTGCTAATTCAACTGAATTGCTGTTTATCAAAAATATAAATCATTTAATTATATGAAGTATCTGGTAATATACGAAAAATCAAAAGATGGGTATAGTGCTTATATTCCTGACTTAATTGGTTGTACATCCGCAGGTTCAACAAAGGAAGAGGTGGAATTGAATATCAAAGAAGCAGTCAAACTTCATTTGGAAGTAATGAAAGAAAATGGTTTACAAATTCCCCCGTCAGTATCAGAATCAGAAATGCTTGTTTTTGGATAAAATGAAATACCATGAAATTGTCAAGTTAATTGAAAATGATGGATGGTTTCAAGTTCGTCAACGAGGAAGTCACAGGGCCTACAAACACCTCGAAAAGGAAGGAATTGTTACAATAGCTTATCATAAACTGGCGGATGAAATACCAAAAGGAACTTTAAACAGCATACTAAAACAAGCTAATTTAAAATAGAGAAATAGACTGATTCATATCCAGCTCAGGAGAATTCCAACTGGAGAATAATAAGAGATACCCTGTGAAGCGTTACAAGTCTGATTAGGTCGGGCTTTTTTCTTTGACCAAGTGATTTTCAGGCATTGGCCATGGCAACTATTCTGGTTCAAGGTGAGCCAGCATAAGTTTGTTTTTATAGATGAATTGCTACTAATCTTATTGATAATTAAAACACCAACAAAGGCATACTTGTAATCCGAATAAACTTTCCAAGTTTTTTAATTGGAATTGAGAATTTATTTAGACGGAAGAATATCGAGCTAAAGATTTTAGGATCGAACAGTTTCTTTAAATTATATGGAAAGTCAAAATACACTCCATCCTACACGAAAAATACATTTGTGGATCCTTACTTTACTGTTTTCAATTAGCTATATTTCAAATGGTTACTGCGAATCGCATAATGCAAACGATTGGAAAAGTAGTTACACCTCTGTAACTGAGTCGGCAGGAGTTTTTATTGCCCAAAAACGAACCACCTATTGTGGCATTCCCAAAACATATTTAGTAGACCGTAGCGGAAAAAGGATCACTCCTGCGTTTCGAGATATTGGTATGTTTTGTAATGGATTAGCAGAATTTGTAGAAGCCAAAAATGACGCTGATCCCTATGGTATGCACGGCTACTTAAACAATAAAGGGAATATTGTTATTGATTACATATTCCGGCGAAAGTGAGCCACCTATTCCGGTTTAAAGTGAGCCACCTG
>CAXBLH010000214.1:0-9044 GCA_963976315.1 uncultured Dyadobacter sp. | reverse complement strand
AAATTGCACTTATCCGTGAGAGATATTCGCAAATAGGTGTGGACTCTTCCAAAAGTATCAATAATTGATGCTGACATATTGTAATTAAATCTGTAATTAACGTCTCAAACCTAATGGCCTCCTCCGTTTAGAATACTAAAAACATGTAAAACATGCGGGAATAACGCATCCATATATTCTGTAACCCCACCGGTGCTACCAGGCAGGGTAATCACCAAAGTATCGCCCACCATTCCCGATACAGAACGAGACAACATGGCCAGCGGCATCCGATCTTGCCCATATTTGCGAGCAATTTCCGCTATTCCCGGAATTTCACGGTCCATGATTTCAGAGACCGCTTCCGGTGTAACGTCACGATGTGACAAGCCAGTTCCACCTGTAATTAAAACCAACTGATATGCTGCTCCTACTAATAGCTGTATTTTCTCCTGGATCACGCTTTTTTCATCGGGAACAATACTAAAATCTTGAACCGCCAGATTGAGTTTGGAAAATTTTTCGACTATTCGTTGACCGGATTTGTCTTGTCCTTCCCCCTTTGAGATACGGTCAGAACATACTATAACCGCTATTTTCAGGTTGGATGGAATAGCTTTAAAGTCACTTTTACCACCTGTTTTTCGCAGTAGCTTGATATGGTGAATCTCAACGCCTTTGTCGATTGGCTTCAACATATCGTACATCGTCAAGGCTACTACAGAAGCCCCGTGCATAGCCTCTACCTCCACCCCTGTTTTATAGATTGTTTTGACAGTAAGTTCAATAATAATATCCAATCCCTCGATACGGTATTCAATTCCTGTAAATTCAACGGGTATCGGGTGACAATCAGGCAGTAAATCTGGGGTTTTCTTTACAGCCAAAAAGCCCGCAGCTTTTGCCATATCAAAAACGTTGCCTTTGGGTACCAACCCATTATTGATCGCATCAATAGTCTCCTGCTTACTTACCTTTACCGTGGCTTGCGCAGTGGCTATTCTGAGGGTATTCGATTTATGGGTTATATCAACCATTCAATGATAGGTATTTTATTTGAGCTAGTTTTATTCGAAAGCCGATAGCTTAATAACACCAGCGTTTTTTTAAGTATTTTCCTTCCAAACGTATGCACCATCGCCCAATATTTCTTTCCCAAATATCGGTACGTTTCTTTTAATTTCATTTACAATGTATTCGGATGCCTCAAAAGCGGCTTTGCGATGCGGCGAAGACACAAATACAAAAAGGCTAATTTGGCCAGTAGGTACTAAGCCCAAGCTATGGTATATATGTAAACAGTTCAATTCATATTTGTCAAATGCAGACTCACGAACGGTATGAAATGCATCTTCGGCCATGGCTTCATAAGCAGAATACTCAATCCCGGTTACTATTTTACCATCAATTTTATCAGCACGTATTTGACCTAAAAAAATGGCATGCGCGCCAATATCGGTTTTGGACTGATGGTTCGATATAGAATCAGCCACAAACTGTGGATCAATAGGCCCCACCACAAATACCTTTTTCTTTTTATATATCTTACTCATATCCTACTTTAAACTAATTAATAGACAATATCACGATTCCTTTAGTATCGCAATCGGTAGTTCGCTTTTTACTGGCAGATTCTTTCTGAAAACCATTTTTCAGCATCTTAGCAACGGATGATTTCGAAATATAAAAGTAGCCATACAAAAACATTTGTGATAAAGCCTCCTACTAAGCACTACCTTTTTGGCACGAACAAATGGCATCATCCACCAGCAAATGGAGGCAGCAATGCGACTTCTGCGTCAAAAGGAACGTGATCTGCCTCGTTGGAGATATTTTGATTTACCGCTATTTTGAATTTCTCAGTACCTAGTCTTGGGTATTTATTGATCAAAATCTCCCGAACCAGACCTACACTAGCTGTTTCCTCCACCTCCAATGTTTCACTAGATTCCCGAGTTATCTCCGCCAGTGCTCCAAAATATAAAATTCGAATATTCATTATAGTATATTTTTATTTCTTTTTAAACGGGCAATAGATGTACTTCCACCATATCACCAACCGCTACTTGTTGTTGACTAACTGGCAAATAAACGATTGCATTGGCTTTGGCAAAAGAACGCAATGCAAAAGACTCCTGACCATATAATAAGGTGACGCTCCCATTTTCAACAAAAGCTTTTAAAAATTCGTCCCTTTCACCAGTAAATGAATAGTAATTATTGCTAGGGAGTTTAAAATGAAGCAAGTTAATATCTTCCCTACCCGCCATACCCCGAAGCGCCGGCAATACATATTCATAAAAACAAACTAAAGAGGAAGCAGGATTCCCTGGCAATGCAAAATACAATTGTGGACCTCTTTTACCAAAAAACAGTGGTTTTCCAGGTTTTTGACGAATCTTATAAAAAACGTTCTCCACCCCCACTGCCAGTAAAGCCTCTTCTACAAAGTCATAATCGCCCACTGAAATACCACCAGAAGTCAGAATTACATCGGCCCATAGTGCCAGTTCTTTCAATTTACTCACCACTGCAGAAGGTTCATCCTTTGCCCAAGCGATTCGCACCTCTTGAATACCCTCCTTTATAAGAGCCGACCGTAGCGTGGCAGCGTTGGATTCAAAAATTTGGCCATATAAAGGCTTATCGCCAGCTTCCACCAACTCATCGCCAGTTACCAAAATAGCCACTTTCGGCTGTCTGTAAACACACACTTTCTGAACTCCAAAGCCACCTAAAAAACCAATTGCTCCGGGACCAATAAGTGATCCTTTTGCCAACGCCACTTCTCCTTCTTTAATCTGTTGACCAATTTTTCGGATATTCTTTCCATCAGGAACTGGATATTCATGAATACAAACCTTATCACCTACCCTCGTGGTATGTTCCTGCATAATTACTGCGGTGGCCCCCTCTGGCACGGGTGCACCTGTAAAAATCCTAATAGCTTCACCCTTATTAAGAATCAATTGATCGGATGTTCCAGCTCTGGATTCTCCCTGTAATCGCAGCTCTACAGTAAGAGCTGTAATATCCAGATGGTGGATCGCATACCCATCCATCGATGATTGGGTAAAGGCGGGCTGAGCGATTGGTGCTACTACATCGCTTGCTAGTGTCATACCGCATGCGTCTGACAATTCAACAATGATTAAATCCAATTTATTCACGTTATTTTCAACTAACTCTTTTGCGGTGTTAACAAGAATCATAGGATTTTTTGAAGTTTTTGGACTGCAAGATAATATTTAATGCTTGGCTGAAAAAACTTAAAAACAGTCTAAAATGCTCAAAAAGCCTATTTTTTGCTTTATAGTGCATTTTAAAAAAACCATAAAATTACATAACTATCTTATTATCAATTACTTAACAAACATATACAATATACTTATATTAGTAAAGTACAATATATTACTCTCGTTTGGTGTTTGGAAAAGTATTATATGCTCCAACGATAATTGCCTATACTGCTCAAAATCGCCAATTTTTATAGGCATTTAATTAAAATCACAGAATTTTTAAATATTACTTTTGTCCAAATTGAAATATATACAATACACTGTATTTCAAGTTTTTAGTTAAATATGAAACATTATTAATACTAATTGCGTTATCTTTGCCACGAGATTGACTCACAGAAGTCGCTCAGTATGATGTTTCACGAACCAACAATTGAATGATTAGATTTGTCTTTATTGCCTTCGCAATTTCTTTGATAGGAGCATTCTCCTTTCGAACTGAGAAGGTAGAAAAGAAAGAATTGAGAAAAGAAGAAGCTGTTCTCAATTCCGATCTTTTAGCTATTGATTTTTGTGGCGAAGCCATTCCGGTAACGGAGCTCAAAATAGCTAAGAAGTATCAAAACACAATCAGAAATTACGACAACCCAACGTTTCGTAAGCTGATGACACGAACAGAAAAAAGAATGAAGGCTATTGAGTCTATTCTTACCAAGTACGGAGTACCAGCCGATTTTAAATACATCCCGATTATAGAAAGTGCGATGAGCAACGAGGCAATGTCGCATAGGGGAGCAGGAGGCTATTGGCAGTTTATGCCTTCCACAGCAAGATCACTTGGCCTGGTAGTTAGTGACGAAGTAGACGAACGTAAAAGTTTAGTCAAATCGACGCACGCAGCAGCAAAATATCTATTACGACTTCACGGGCAATTGGGCTCATGGACTTTGGTAGCAGCAGCCTATAACGCTGGTCCAAGCCATATTAAAAATGTGATCAGTAGTCAAAACAAAGATGATTACTACCAATTAAAACTCAACTCAGAAACTAACAAGTACCTTTACAAAGTCATTGCCGTAAAGGAGTGGTTCTCGAACCCAGAGCGTAGTAAAGAATGGGGAAGTGGTGCAATTGTAGATCATTTAGCAAAAATTGACTTGAATGAAAATGATAAAAACAAGTCAGTGGTAACCAACAAAAATGAAATTGATTCCTAGTAGGAAGCTTTTATTTTAGGGTTACACCACGTTAAAAAGAAAACATATTAGTTTATTTGTTGTAAAATATCCATATCCGTTGATATGGATATTTTATTTTGAACATAATTTAAAATCAAATTTGAAATGACAAAGGCAGAAATGGTTACTGACAAAGGAACTATGCTTATCGAATTTTACGATGAGGATGCTCCTATTGCTGTGAAAAACTTTGTAGACTTATCTAAAAAAGGATTTTACGACGGATTAATTTTTCACCGTGTAATTCCTGATTTCATGGTTCAGGGCGGAGATCCAACAGGAACGGGTCGTGGAGGTCCTGGTTATAAAATCAAATGTGAAGTGAACGGCGGAAAACAGCATCATGAACGTGGGGTATTATCCATGGCTCACGCTGGACGTGATACTGGTGGTTCTCAATTCTTTATTTGCCATAGCCGCAACAATACCGCTCACTTAGACGGAAACCATACTTGTTTCGGAAAAGTAGTTGAAGGAGTTGATACTGTTGATTTGATCAGCCAAGGTGATAAAATCCAAAAGATTACCATTATTGAAGAAACAGAAGCTTAATAAAACTGTTCTTCTAAAACCAAATCAGCCAGAATTCTGACGAGTTCTGGCTGATTTTTTAAATAAAATAATAAAATCTATATCTTTGAATACCATTAAAGCAAATAGGATCTTTCAGTATTAAAACAAAAAACCTACGGCACTTTCGTTAAACTCAATTTCAATTTCCCCTTTTGCACCAGGTTTTGGAATAAATATCAAAATGGTTAATTCGCTCCGACTTACAAACTCTCTCACGCCTAATTCTAAAGAAGCAAATTCACCATTTAAAGTGACGCCTGTTGGAATACTATCCCATGAATCAGGGATTTCAAAAACTGACCTGTAATACTCTCCAACTCTAACTTCATTTGACAATTCGCCCTTAAAATTCCATGTGAGCATCCCTTTCTTTAAATGGAACGGATACGGGACAATTACGGGTCTCCCATTGATTGGTACGACTCGTTTTTCAGTATATTTTTCTGGTTGCCCAGTACCCAATCCGCATCCCCATGAAATCAGGACAATCGTAAGTACGATTAAGATAATTGCTGGCTTCATCATTTTCATTGTTGTGTGCGTTGTTTGTTGGGTGTAAAAATTGATTAATCAAGGCTGTTGTCATTTATAATCCTTGATAAAACAAAAAAGCTTCCAAAATTTTTGCAAATTCTGGAAGCTTTTTCAAAACACTGTATACCTAGTTTCTCTTAATAGAATTTGGTATAAAGCATTACAATTATTAACAATACAATAGCGGCTCCAATTGCAAAAGTACGATCCACTTTAAACATAGAAGCATCTATTTCCAAACCCTTCTTTTCATCAGGCATCACAAGACCTAAAACAAACATCACGGAAACACAGATAATAAATACCCATCCCATACGATCTAAGAAAGGAATTGCAGTCCAGTCGGTAATGAAAGACAAAGGAGGCCAGTTGTTATGCATCGCTAATGCGATAATAAAACCACCTACAATTGCAAAGAAAGCCCCAGCCGAATTGGTACGTTTCCAGAAAAAGCCCATAATAAAGGCAGAGAACACCCCAGGTGAAACTAAGCCCGTCATTTCTTGAATAAACTGGAATCCTCCTTTTTTATCGATCCCCATATAAGGAGAAGCTACAATCGCCAATAGCATTGCTATCACAATTACAATTCTACCTACTTTAACCAATTGTTCCTCAGACTTGTCTTTACCAAAATATTCTTTAAAAATATCCAGTGTAAAGATTGTCGAGATAGAATTGGCCTTACCAGCCAAAGAAGCCACTACCGCTGCGGTTAACGCCGCAAAAGATAAACCTTTCAGCCCAACTGGCAGTAAGCTTAATAGTACAGGATATGCCTTATCCGCTACAATCTCCCCATTTTCGGTCAGCTCATTTATAAACATCCCTTTGTTGTATAATGCATAAGCGGCAATACCTGGTATTACTACCAAAGCAGGCATTAGTAATTTCAAGGCAGCGGCAAAAAGAAGTCCCTTTCGAGCAGTAGGCAAATCTGCGCCCAAAGCACGTTGCGTAATGTACTGGTTACAACCCCAATAATTCAAATTCACAATCCACATACCGCCAAACAGTACCGTTAAGCCAGGTAATTGGGAATAAAATGTATGCCCTTTGGGAAAAATCATGTGAAAATGATCATCGTGATTTGCCTTCATCTGCGTGAACCCCTCCACCATACCGTTGAACGTAATACCTGCATCACCTGCCACCAAATTAAGTGCAAGATATGATGTAGCTAGCCCACCGATAATTAAGAAAAACACCTGGATAACATCGGTATAACCAATCACTTTCATACCACCAATAGTGATAATCACTGCAAAAATGGCCAACCCCCACATACAAAACCAAAAATCCAGCCCGGATATACCAGATACAGCCAATGCTCCCAAATATAGTATGGAAGTCAGGTTCACCATGATATACAAGCCTAACCAAAATATGGCCATTATTAGACTCACCTTTTTGTTATACCGCTGCGTTAAAAATTGCGGCATAGTCCAAATTTTGTTTTTCAGGTAAATGGGCATAAAAAACACCGCTACAATAATAAGCGTAGCAGCTGCCATCCATTCATAAGTCGAAATCGCCAGACCCATAGAAAATCCATTTCCCGACATCCCAATAAACTGCTCCGCAGAAATATTAGATGCGATTAAGGATGCGCCAATAGCCCACCAGGTAAGGGAACCTTCCGCAAGAAAAAAGTCCTTTGTAGATTCAGTAGCACTCTTTTTTCGATTGTAAATCCAGTAACCATATGCGGCTACTATAATAAAATAAACGAAGAAAATGATGTAATCAGGTAATTGTAAATGTTGCATCACTAAATCAAATACAGGTTAAGTGGTAGAATAAAGATAAGTTCGACTCGAAAGGTACATCATTTTAATAAAATAGTGCAATAGAAATTATCCAATACACAGGGGCATTAAAACATTTTAATCAGTTATCGAACACATCACTTTCCCCATTTGAAATATCATTCTTAAGTCGAACTGAATACATAAACAAAAAACTTAGTACAATCTACTTAATTTATGCAATTGGAATCAGCATTTGGGTGGTGAATATATTCCTTACTAAATGGGCTCCCTTTTTTTAACCGTATTAAAAGCTCATTTAAAGCTTGGCTGCCGTTATTATGCACTAACCAATTCGCTACCTCCAAACCAGAAGAAATGTAGACAAAATAGTTCCGTTCTACATCATGGCCTACAAAATCCTTTACAGTCGTGAGTTTACTGAAAGGAATATTCGGCTGCCCCTTTTTACGTAGCAAGATCCACTCTATTCGATATTGTATATACTTTCCACAGTAGTCGTCGGTATCTTCCGCAAAGCGATGGTCTACCATCATCGCCAACCCTTCATTAAACCATTGCGGAATATCATTCCACACCTTCCACCACCCTACTCTTTCCAGCAGTTCGATATGACTCCATTCATGACTTATCACATCGGCACTTAACGAACTGCCATTAATAACCACAAACTTACTTCCCCACGGAGTACCCATACTACAACCCGCGCTTTCGGTACTATTGCAGTACTTTTCATATTCTATGGTGTTACCGCAAAAAATAATTTGAGGACGAGATTTATTATCACCATACAAGTTCGCAATTCTTTTCCCCGCCAGTTTTTTCGTATCCCGTATTTTTGAATACATTTTTGGATGGATTTTGGGACTTACGTAACAGTTCTCCCCAATAGCCACAAAACTACTCCATGAGATAAATTCAGAATAGAATATTTGTGGAAATAAAACAAACAAGCTTCCTAATACCAAAAGTATAGGGAGTAAGATGTATTTTAATAATTTACGCAAAACAGGTATCGGGTAATTGTATAAGGATTCTGGTTTACTATGGTAATAACAATATTGTGTTTTTATTGCTCCAAAAGACTAAGATGCTTCAGATTCCTATTGAAAGCAAAAAAGGTACCAATTCTTGACGAAATTGGTACCTTTTTTAGCGACTGGTAAGTGTTATATACCTTCACGAGCAACTAGCTCTGTTCGAGTATCGCGAATGGGGTTTATAAAATTAATGCTTAAAGTGGCGGATTCCAGTGGTAACCATGGATATACCATTAGCATCACAGTATTCCACTGAATCTTTATCTCGAATAGATCCACCAGGCTGAACCACCGAAGTAATTCCTGCCTTATGCGCAATTTCAACACAGTCTGGGAAAGGGAAAAATGCATCTGAAGCCATCACTGCCCCTTGCAAGTCAAAACCAAAAGCATTGGCTTTTTCAATAGCATGACGCAAAGCATCCACCCGTGAAGTCTGACCGGTTCCACTCGCCAACAGTTGATTTTCTTTGGCCAAAACAATGGTATTAGATTTGGTATGTTTACACACCTTTAACGCAAATTCCAAAGCCTTTACTTCGTCGGCCGAAGGAGCATTGGCAGTAACCGTTGTAAAGCCTTCCGCTGTTTCCGTTACTAAATCTTTGTCTTGCAATAGAACACCGTTCAATAAAGTTTTGAACATGACGTTCGGCATCTCTACTGGATTAC
>CAXBLH010000213.1:0-9045 GCA_963976315.1 uncultured Dyadobacter sp. | reverse complement strand
GAAAAACTAGGCTATCTCAATAATTCATCAAAAAAACATGATTATTATAAAACAATTTATTCATTACTAGCTTCAAACAAACATTCCACAAATAATATCGAAAAGATCATCTCCATTTACAAAGCCGCAATTTTCTTCGATGTTCCTTTCACATTTTTTTTCAATCAAATTATTCGTAAACTGGGAGATTTAAAAAGACTTCCTGATAAAAATATTTCAATTGGGCCAATGTTTTTAGAAAGATCCACTATAAAACATCTAGGCACTCCAGTTAAAAACTGTTTACAGGATCAGAATGGCGTTTTTGATTACTTTCCATTATCTGTTAATGAGCAGCTTTATAACCTTTCATTTATCCATAATGTCCAGCACGTTTTTCCATTCTTTGAAGAAAATTTGTATAATTATTGCTTAACTGTTCCTAATGAACTAAAATATGACAATGGTAAACGAAGAGGTCACTTGCGAGAAGCAGTTAAGAACGTTATACCTGAAAAAGTAAGAACAAGAACCACAAAGGGGAATTTTGGAGAATATGGCAGATTAAGTGCCCTAAACCTATTAAACCAATCACAAGATCTTCTTACGCCTAAATCGTCCATATGGAACTATGTAAAAAGGTCTCAGTTTAATTTGTCGGTTAATCTGTTAAAATCTAAGAATCAGGAACTATATGTATATAATAGGTGCCAGTTCAATGTTTTCAAAACTATTAATTTAGCTATCTGGTTAGATTTATATCATTGAATCACTAATTAACTATTGCAATTTTACCACTTAAAATAGACTTAGGCTTATCTAGCAGCTCAATTTTATAAAAGTACATTCCGGAAACAAAATTTTCACAATTCCAAAACCATTTTTCATTAGTTACTAAAGTTTCTTTCATTAGCACTCCAGAGCTATTAAATATTTGAAGTTTGTAATTATTTAATTCAAATGGTGTCTGCGTAAAGTCAAAACAAACATAATTGGTAGCCGGGTTAGGCCAAACGGATAATCTAACGACCTCAACTTCACTTTTTATCATTTCAAATGGGATTACAGTAGCGAATTCTGAAATATTACCAGCTACATCGCTAAAATTTATTTGCAATTCCCAGCTTCCAATATCCAAATCGATAGTGTTAACATATAGCTGCAATTCCTTTCCAACTAGTTTAAATCCTTTTATTTGAAAATCATCGTAGTTCCTTCGTTGATAATCACATGAGTTATCAAGACATGGTCTTAAAAAGACACCAACCAAATTTGTATCGATCCTCATAGCATTGTTATCGCTTATTAAAACTTTAATAAGCTGGCCTGAAAAAATTTTCTTGTTAGCAGTTAGAGGATGACCTTCTAATGTAATTTGAGAAATTGGTGGAATAATATCAACCATACTAGTAAGTATCCATTGAGAGCTATTTTTTATTTCATCCCAATTGATGGCAAATTCCAAGGAGTTATTACTTTCAATCAGCTCAGATATTTTATCATCCGAATCAATTACCAGTTGTATATTTGATATAGGGCCTTGATTATCAAATTCAAACTTAAACTCCAAAAGACTATTATTCGTTTTGAGACTGCTTTCAAGTTGTACCTTTCCTCCATCTCTATAGGATACAATTAGATTAAGAGATACGCTCGTATTTTCCGATTGTATACCTTTATTAACTAAATTTCCAGATATTAAGAGCTTAGCATGATCGGAAATTACGGTATTTTCACTATTTGACAATACAATTGGAACATTGGCGTCAAATGTCAAATCAGGCTTAGAAATTCCAATTGGAACTATAGCTGGATCACCTTGAAGTAAGGATTGATGCACGTTTGCAATGTCATAACTAGACTTATTCTCTAATAATATTCTGGCTATTGTTTTCTGCTGAATACGTCCAATAGTAGTCATATTTGAAGACGAGCTGCCATACATTTCATGATACAGCTTTTCTAAATAGTTAGAAGAGGTACTGATAAAGCTATAATAAGTATTTGCTATAACAGCAATACTTCCCTTATCCTTAGCTGTTAACCAATCAGTCGAAACTGGAAGTCGAAAATTTGAAGTTGGACTTAAATCATGGCGACCACTGAAAATATTTCCAACTCCACAACCATTATAATATTGTAACGGGTATTTACCTTTATTACTATATGTCCTCGATATATCAGATGCATACCCATAATCCAAATCTGTGGTGGTAGGAGAACCATGGCCAAGATATGAAATTAGCCCTACCCCTTTATTAACTTCCTTAGAAATATCCACTGACTCAACTTCAATTAAGCTTTTCTTGACAATTTGTTTCACAAAACCCCCCAAGTATTCGTTTTCAACGATAGGCGTAATGCTTTCAAGTTCACTCTTTAACTGATTTAGTTCAGAAGCGCTTTTCCCTCCACTTAGATGAAGAATATTTTTTTTCCAAACAAGCTCTGTTGAGTTACTTTCATATTCTTTTACTTTGCTTAAATAGTTCTCGATTTGCTCTGGAAGAGTGGCGGATATACGACCAACAGGTAAAGAAGGCACCTCAGCTATACCGTTTTTCAAACCTTCCACTAGTAAAATATCTGACCCTGGAAACCCAAATGTTGGCACTTCTTCTGGCAACTCTCTATGCAACCGCAATAACTTAGGAATGGTCGTTGAAGGACCTACTAGCAACAAATTGTGCTTACTGGTAACCCCATCTTTTATCATAAAATCAACAAACCTCCGTATTGCTACTGGACTTGGTTCACCATAATTGAATTGGTTATAAAGATCTGTAATACTGACAACTATACTTTTATAGCTTCCCCCAGCAACAGAATTACGATAAGCTCCATATTCTTTGGCTTTGTTAAAAAGGCTACTGTTTGATACAATTAAATAATTATAACTCGGTACATCAATTTCAGTGAATTTTACACTGGAAACTTTCTCATTTAACACACCTAAGCCAGTTACCATAATTTTCAACTCTTGATTACTTATTCTACTAGCCATCAATTCCAACCTACCTGCTGTATTGGTAGAAGGCAAAAGTTTGGGTGATCGATAGTCAGAAATGTCATAAACTCTTGAACCAATTGGAACATTTTTAATTTGAATCCTACTAGTACTATTTGAAGTGGGGTTAAAGTTAAAATAAGCCACACTTGAATCCGACATTTCCAATATTTGTGGATACTCAATTAGTATATAGGCAATTGAAAATATTCCTAATGTGTTTAAATTATTGGTTGTTGTTACAGACTCTAATCTAAAGGTTCCGTTGCCATTAATATCAATATCCGAAGAAGTATTTAACTCAAATTTTTTTTTATAGGGCGCAAAAGTGTTAAAAACGAGATTTGGCTCAAATTCTCGCAAAGTTGTTACATTTTTACCAATGGCTGATTTTACGGTATGAGTGGCCAAAGTCCTGCTATTTATCAAAACTTCAAATTTTGGCTTAAGAGAAATATCCTTTACAACCTTTTTTAGCTGAAAAGAAAAATCAAAAACAGGATTACCAGATGATCCAAATTTATAGTATGCTTTTCCGGTCATTGCCTTGCTTTCATCATAAAAACTTTGATCCAGCGCAAACGATATTGGATTAGTACTTTCATCATGGGTATAATCATCCGAATAAACTGTCAATTCCTTTTGAATATGATACGGCTCGGGGCTTCCTGATACTTCAATAAACTCTTGCTGCTTTGCTAACTTTGTTTCACTACTTGAAGAGTATGTCAAAAAGTAGGCACTCGCATCTGAGAACCAGCTATAATATGGATTCATGCGAGTTCCGGTATAAGGCCGATATAGCAACGCATCTGAGGCCCCATCATTGGGAACTCCAAAAAACTCTATCTCAGCATTCGTAGCACTAATCAAGGCAACCTCTCCCCCGCGATGGTATAAATGAAGTTGATTGGCCTTGCCAACAAAATTTCCTTTCAAAGCTATACGGTGCACCCCTTTGGCACTTACCGAGACCTTTACCCATTCCTGGCTGTATTTGCCCACTAACCACTCATTGCCATACACCCCGCTCCATTGGGCATAAATTGGATTATATAGAAAAATAAATAATGTGGCGATAAATATACCGCCACATGTTCTTCTTCCTTTAAATATGAATTGAAGTAAATTCAAGGAAATATATTTTAATACTATTGTTTAATAAATTTACGATTAAAAACCTTTCCAGAATCGGATACAATCTCTGCTATATAGGTTCCGGCTGGAAATTTCTTCATACTAATACTATCCGTATTGGCTTTGTTAATGACGAGTTTACCATTAATATCATATACCCTTACTGAGGCAATAGAACCAGAGGTTCCTAACTTAAATTGCATCATATCGTCTACAGGGTTTGGAGACAGTACAAATTGTAAGTTTTCATTTATAGTCACTTTTATAATTCGGGAAAAAACGACGTTATTTATATTATCCCCAAAATCGACTTGGCCTAGTCTGTAAAAATTATTCCCTACATATGGATTACTATCAGTAAAACTATAATTAATATTCGAATTTGATTCTAGTTTTCCATCAACTACTCCAATTTCATTAAAATTAAAACCATCCGAACTTCTCTCAATGGTAAAATGACTATTATTCTTTTCAGAACTCGTTTGCCAGCTCAACTTAATTTCACTTTCATTTACGACTTCACCTTTCCACAGCGATAAGTTTACTGGTAACGGGTTGCTAGTTGATAAAAGAACAAGTGCAGGGTCACCTTGTAAGAGAGACTGGTGATTATTAGCAATGTCATATGCAGAAGCTGCCACTCTAGCGCCAGAATAACCCTCCATAATTAATTTTTCAGCTGCTTGGTGAATTTGTCTGATAGTTTTCCGAGTCGCATCGCTAGTAAACAAATTCTTATGTAAAGCACCAATAAATAATTTTGAAGAATACTCAAAGGCATAATAACTATTTGCAATCACTGCTATAGCCCCCTTGTCTTCGGCAACAACCCAATCTGTTGATAACGGGTATAATGTCGCGGAACTAGAACCCGGAAATGGCGATAAGCGTCCGCTAAAAATATTTCCCACGCCACAACCATTGAAATAAAGTAAGGGATAACGACCAGTATTGGAATAAGACCTATCTGGATCAGTGGCATATCCTATATTATTGTCAGTTTGGGTAGGGCCGCCGTGCCCGTAATATGCCGAGAATCCAATGCCAGCATTTATATCGCTCGAAATATCTAGACTATTTGATGGGTAACCAAAATCTTTATCTGCTTTAATTTTTTGAGAAACGGTACCATTAAAGGGACTACCGGTGATATAATAATCATAATCCGACAAATAGTTCGCGAATGTAGTATTCTCTCCATCGTGCAACCCCCCACTTATATGTAAGCTTCTTTTTTTCCAAGATAGGTCAGACGTTGCAGACTCATACTGTTTAACTTTATTTAAATAGTTACTAACCTGTTCTGGGTTTGTAGCAGATATCCGCCCTACGGGAATAGAAGGAATTTCCGCCGACCCAGCGGTCAACCCCTCTACTAATAAAACATCCGAACCAGGGAAACCATAGGTAGGAACCTCTTCTGGTAGCTCTCTGTTCAGCCTCATAACATTTGGGATAGTAGTGGAATGGCCTATTAACAATAAGTTGTGCTTATCAGTAACACCATCTTTTATCATATAATCCACATACCGGCGTATCGCCACTGGACTTGGTTCTCCGTAATTAAACTGATTATAGACATCTGTAATTTTGACAGCCAAGCTTTTATAATTTCCGCCAGCAGATGAATTACGATAAACTCCATAATCCTGCGCACTGCTAAATAGACCATTATTTGAGACAATTAAATAATTGTATTCCGTGTTTCTAATGTCCGTAAATGTTACACTGGTTAGGTCTGAATTTGATACACCCAACCCAGTTACCATAATTTTAAGCTCCTGATTACTATTCCTCTTGGCCATTAATTCTAAAACACCACCTGAATTGGTAGATGGTAACTGTACTGGGGCTTCAGCATTGGTAATATCATAAACCCTTGAACCATTAGCTACATTATTAATTTGAATCCGACTTGAACTATTAGTAGTTGGGCTGAAATTAAAATAGGATATATCCTTACCGGACATATCCAGTATTTGTGGGTACTCGATCTTTATATAAGCAATCGAAAACACTCCTACAGAATTTAAATCGCTGGTAGGAGTTAAAGATTCAAGCCTAAAAACTCCATTTCCGTCTACATCAACATCGGAATTCACCACATCAGTTGCGGCATTAAGTTCAAAACTTTTCTTATAAGGGGCAAAAGTATTAAATACAAAATCGGGAGAATATGCACGCAAATCGGAGGTGGATTTCCCTACCGATGATTTCACGGTATGTCTTGCAAAGGTTCTACTGTTTATTAAGGCCTCTATTTTGGGCTTAAGTGCAATATCCTTAACGACATTCTTTAACTGATATGAAAAATCATAAATTGGATTACCAGAACCTGAATATTTAAAATAAGCGGAACTCGTCATCGCTTTACCTTCATCATAATAACTTTGATCTAATGCAAATGATACTGGGTTAGTTCTTGAGTCATGGGTATAATCTTCTGAATATACTGTCAATTCCTTTTGAATATGGTATGGTTCAGGAGTTCCAGATATGGCAATCGCTTCTTGCATTGCGGCCAGTTTGGTTACACTACTTGCCGAAAATGTTAAGAAGTAAGCACTTTTATCTGAGAACCAGCTATAATATGGATTCATTCGAGTTCCAGTATAAGGCCGATATAACAATGCATCTGAGGCCCCGTCATTAGGAACTCCATAAAACTCTATCTCAGAACTCGAAGCACTAATCAATGCTACCTCTACCCCCCGATGATACAAATGAAGTTGATCTGCCTTACCAACAAAATTCCCTGTCAAAGTTACACGGTGTACTCCCTTGGCACTTACGGAGATCTTTAACCATTCTTGGCTGTATTTGCCGTCTAACCACTCATTGCCGTAAACCCCGCTCCATTGAGCTTGAACGGGTAATGTTGTAACATAAAAAACAAGTATGGCTAGTAGCCACAAGCTTTTTGTAGATTTTTGGAGTCCCATAAGTTGATTGTAATTTTTAAGTATATAGTGTTTTGAACAAAAGCTTAAATCTTTAAACATTAAAGAGTTAAACGCAATAAAATATTCTTTTAATATAATCAATAATACTTCAAAGTTAATAAATTAAAAGCAAAATGTATAGAAAACTAATAAATTTAGTAGCGACTTTTATCAATAACTTCAATCCAAAAAAGGAGCAATTCCTTATGAATTCAGGAGTAGCTTCATATTCAATTTTTACAATTCTAATACTAAAAAAATGCTATATTTCAAGGAGATACAGAAATGTCAAGCCTAAAAATTCCTATTAACTTTATTTTTAATTCATTCGGGGAACAAAAATAATTTAAACTTCGTACTAGTTCAACCTTATAACATGTTCTCCTTTGGAGCGAAAATGTTTTAAAAGCGAATTTATTACAAAATTTAACTCAATGATCGTGGAAAAGCGAATTACGAATATATTGAAAAATTTCGGTGTTGAAGAAAAGGCGGTTACCGCCGATGCACATTTCATGAAAGACTTAGGATTTGACAGTCTTGATACGGTTGATTTGATGATGCAATTAGAGCAAGAGTTTAATATAATTATTCCCGATGATGATTACTCCAAGATTACCACAGTGGGGAATTTGATACACTATTTAGAAGTCTCTCAAGCGGTGGCAGTATAAGGGTTGTAATAACCCTTTTTACCGGGTTATTACACATTTCAAGTTTAAAAAAATGACTTTACATTAGATTATTTTGTATTATTCAGATTTCTTTTTGACTTAAATTAAGCAAAATGAATTTTAGATAAAAATGAAGCATTGGTAAAAAAAGTAACTAAAAAATATAGTATGATATTTGTGTTACTAAAATAAATTAAACTCTTCTTTCTAAAATTCATGTTCAAATTATTAAACCTAGGAACCGTCCTTTTAATGGGCTTGGTATGCCAAGTAACGTTGGCGCAAATTACTATCACCTCTCCTCAGGAAAGAATTATTTATCAGCGAAATTCTAACAACCAAACAAAAATTGAGATTGCCGGCTACGTTACTAGCTGTGTGGATCGAGTTCAATTCCGTCTCGTCCCTTTGAAGTCCAATCCTACCGCTGCTGCATTGGGCACCCCGATCCCCTTGGAAGGATGGTCGGACCTTATCTCTACAACTACATGCGGTAATTTCTCAAATAACGTAACTGTAAATGGTGGCTGGTACCGGCTGGAACTCCGATCTATAAAAGACGAATCGGTAATGTCTACAAGCCAAATCGAACATGTGGGCGTAGGCGAAGTCTTTATTGTCGCTGGGCAATCTAATGCAACTGGTGGTGATGCAAACGTTTCGGGACCAGGGGCTAGTGAAGATGCCGTGAGCAGTGTTAATTTCCAAAATGTACCCATTCAAAAGTACACCGATATACAATTACCCTGTCCTGAATATGTACATTTAGATCAAGACACCCAAACCGCTCCTTTTGGTAACTATGCTTGGTGCTGGGGAACCTTTGGAGACAAGATGGTTCAGAAATTGGGGGTGCCTGTCATGATTTTCAACGCAGGCTGGTCTAGTACAGGGTTATGGAATTGGAAAGAAAGTATTGATTATCAAAATCCCACCCCCACTATTTCCCCTTTTGGCTATACATTCCCAGACGGTCTCCCATTTGGTCACTTGCGCCTAACATTAAACCATTACATCTCGCAACTTGGAGTAAGAGCCATACTTTGGCACCAGGGAGAATCGGACAATATTGCTGAAAGGTCAAAAGACGATTACTATAACGATCTAAAAACAATCATCAACGAAAGCAGAACATTGTCGGGAAAGCCAGATCTGGCGTGGCTAATTTCCAGAGCAAGTAGATTTACCATCGACAGTGAAACAAGGATCTGGCAACCGGTAATAGACGCTCAAAATGCTATTTCGGGTCTGGGGTCACCAGAAGAGCGTGTTTCAAACGTTTTTCCTGGGCCCGATACCGACCCCT
>CAXBLH010000212.1:0-9077 GCA_963976315.1 uncultured Dyadobacter sp. | reverse complement strand
GGGATTTGAATCGCAACGGCGAACCGCCCTGACCTCTTCCTTTCTCAAACTAGTACCTACAAACAATACTAGTTACTCCTGAGCCATTGAGGGGATTTGAATCGCAACGGCGAACCGCCCTGACCTCTTCCTTTCTCAAACTAGTACCTACAAACAATACTAGTTACTCCTGAGCCATTGAGGGGATTTGAATCGCAACGGCGAACCGCCCTGACCTCTTCCTTTCTCAAACTAGTACCTACAAACAATACTAGTTACTCCTGAGCCATTGAGGGGATTTGAATCGCAACGGCGAACCGCCCTGACCTCTTCCTTTCTCAAACTAGTATCTAAAAAACAATACTAGTTACTCCTGAGCCATTGAGGGGATTTGAACCCCTGACCTCTTCCTTACCAAGGAAGTGCTCTACCCCTGAGCTACAACGGCAAAAATAAAAATACAAATTCGTATTTTTATTAAAACCATAAAACGCCCAAAAGCGATCAGCGAAAGGGTTCGAATGAATGTTTTCGCTGATCGCTTTACGGTGTCTTTAAAATTGAGCGGAAGACGAGGTTCGAACTCGCGACCTATAGCTTGGAAGGCTATCGCTCTACCAGCTGAGCTACTTCCGCAATCGTTTCCTGCCAAAATTTTAACTGGTAATTAAAACTTTATAGGCAGTCACAGTGGGGGCGGATGGATTCGAACCACCGTAGGCATACACCAGCAGATTTACAGTCTGCCCCATTTGGCCACTCTGGTACACCCCCTTTTCAATATTTCAATACAACCGTGAAAACCTCTTGTTTCACTTTTGGAGCTGCAAAATTAGGCTCATTATTTTAGAATCACAAATACTTTTTAAAAAAAATGTTGATTATTTTTGAAAAAACTAAAAATAAAATCCTAACACTTTCATAAACAATATTTTACAAATCTAAATTTTTACTCCAAAACTTATCATCCTTATTTGCGGGCCTCGGTTTGTTTTGAATACTTCATTTATATCGTATTGAACAAAGAGTTTCAGAAAATTGCGTACTCCTACTTCTGCGGCCATACCATAGCGTAATTCATTGGCAAAAAAGTCCTTCCGGTCATGCGTTACATCCTTGGATCCTTCCGCCCTAATTTTGGTATACCCTCCTAGTCGATAACCTCCATACATACCTGCACTAACATAGGTTATAAATGCATGAGGGAAGCTTAATGTAGGCATCAACGACAAATTGGCATAGGGTAATACCAGTTTGCTTTTTCTTAAATCCAAATCATTTCCTGAGTTATCAGTTACAGGCTCAAATACAGCACGATCATCTTGTTTAATAATAGTAGTATTACCAGAAAACATCAAGTTATACCAAGAGAAATCAGCTCCAAAATCCAGATGTAACCTTGCTTTTTTTCCACGCACAATTGCTGCGGTGGCAACATAACCCAGCTTTACATAACGAGAACCAAAAGAATTGAGGTTGTAATCATTCCTGTTGTAATTGTCACCTGCTTGGTTGGTACCATAGTTGTTAAACCCTATTCCAAACTCAAACCCTTTTCTTGGACTAGTTCCAACAGAGGATCGATAAAACCTGGCTTTGCTTTTCGTCTTTGTTTGCACCGCAGTTTCACTCTCTATTTCGTAATTAACTTCTTCATTTAATTCAATTCTAACACTGCTACTTTGAGATTTGCCCCGAGAACCAATCCGAATATAATTTTGGTCCACAGCATCCCGGTTTGTCAAATAAACGGAACCGTCTACCTCCCTATAAATAATAGTGGTATCAGAACTAGTATCATCTATTGTTATTCTTAACTCCCTTAGCAATTTGTTCAAATCATATTCCAATAGTTTCTCCAACTCACCCCTATTTTCACCCAGAATAACTATTCGTGTATTTTCCCCGAATTTGACCACTATGGAATCTCGTAAAGCACCAGAAATTAAATCACCCGCACTAACTGTACCCAGCCCAATTAAATAGCTAAAGCATAAACTCAAAATGACTTTCATTTTTCTAATAGATTAAATGTTTTATAAATTTCACTGTTGACGCTACCATCTAATTCGTCAATTCAGTTTACTTTTGCCTTCTACACGCGCTAACACCCCTTTGGGACTGAACCCTACTTCATTCCAATCGACAGGTTCTCCATCCTTCACATTTTTCAGCTGTTTAAATAATTTCAGTAATTTGCCTGATTTCACTTCTGGTTCTTCTGGAGTTTCAACCTTCACCACAATGACGCGATCCCTTTCCTGAGGCTCTTTCTCGGTTAAATTAATTGCTGGTACCAAAGCAGGTTCTAATTCGTGATGCACCGAAACTTCTACTGTGGCAATAGGGTCAATTTTTAAATTCAATCTTTCATTTTCTTGAGCCAGTTCTTCATTGGAGGTATGCTTTACTGGCTGCGATATAATGGCCGTTCTTTCCACCTTCTGTATTACTGAAGGATCAGCATCTCCGATAGTGCCGGGTTCAGGAATAACCTTTTCAACGAGAGGTATTTTATTTTCTGACGCTGATGGATTAATTGAAAGATGATGGGTTGCCCTGTTATCTGCCATCATTGGTTCCTGCGCAACTTGGTACTGTTGCCCTTGCCATAACATATAGGCAATCATCCCCACCACCAAAATCGAGGCTGCTGCATACCAATTCTGATAGCGTATATATAGCTTTTTATTAGTATTTTCTCCCTTTATTCTTTCCCAAGCTTTTTCTGAAGGTTCCATGGATACCTTAGAAAGCTTCTTCCTGAAAATGTCATCGATAGGATGTTTTTTCATGATTTATCTTTTTTTTTAAACTAGTTTCTATTTTTAACAACTTGCTTTGAAGCATAGCACGAGCACGGTGTAACTGCGATTTTGAAGTACTTTCGGATATTCCCAAATGTTCTGCGATCTCTTTATGGTTGTAGCCTTCAATAGCGTACAAGTTAAATACCGTTCGGTATCCGATTGGTAGCTCTTCCACCAATTGCAGTAAGTCTTCCTCATCAAACTTCTCATCGATTAAGTTATAGTCTGGAATTGCCAAAACTTCCTCAACCATAAAATCTTCCATTAGCCGCTTTTGTTTCCGAATATGCCCCAAAGCCTCATTGACCATTATCCGTCGTATCCATCCTTCTAGACTCCCTTCCGAATTGAATTGATCAATTTTATCAAACACCTTTGTTAGCCCAACAATCATAATATCCTCAGCAGTCATCTTATCACCTACATACCGATAACATAGCCCTAACATGGTTGCTGCGTACTTATCATAGATAAGCCGTTGTGCTTTGCTTTCTCCCTTTTTAAGAGCTTTCACAAGTTGCGCTTCCTGACCAAAAAAGGCTAGAATTCTACCCATTTATTCGTTTTGTTTTCATTGAGTAGATGTTCAAATGTTATGCGAAGGTTGCATTTGAGCTATAAAAAAACTTAAATTCCTTTTAAAATTTGATTTATATAAAAATATATTAACATAATCATCTGATTTTCAAATCTATACTAAAATAAGATAACTGAATATCTGTTAGTATATCGTAAATTTTAGAATTATGAAATGTAATTTAATCTTGAAGTATTAGCTTTGGCTTCAGTGCTGGTTTTAATTAAAAATAGGCTCTAATTATATTAACCTCATTCTACCAAAATGTTAGACTCGGAATCGCCCATAGGAATTTTTGATAGCGGCATAGGAGGTATGACCGTTGCTAGTGCAGTAACAAAGTTATTACCATTAGAAAATACTATTTATTTCGGTGATACAGCTCATTTGCCCTATGGTGATAAATCCACAGCAGCAATTCAGGCTTATGCTATAAAAATATGCAATATGTTGATGCAACAGAATTGTAAACTGATTTTAATTGCTTGCAACTCCGCTTCAGCTGCGGCCTACGAACTCGTAAAAGAATATGTGGGTAGTAGAGCCAAGGTTTTTAACGTAATTGATCCAGTGGTTGACTTTGTTAAGGAAAAATACCAAGGTCAAACAATCGGACTTATTGGCACCAAACAAACCGTGCTCTCTAATGTTTACAAAAAGAAAATAGATGCACTCAACAAAAACATAGACCTAAAATCGCTAGCTACTCCGCTACTTGCTCCCATGATAGAAGAAGGTTTCTTCGACAATAATATTAGTGAAAGCGTAATAGCAACCTACTTGAAAGACCCTACCTTGGAAAACATACAGGCACTCATACTAGGCTGTACCCATTATCCATTAATCAAAGACCAAATCAAAAAATTCTATCATTCAGAAGTAGAAATTCTGGATACTTCCGAAATGGTAGCACACTCCTTAAAGGCTTGGCTTGAACAACACTATTTAATCAATACCAAAGGCCAAGGAAATCGACAATTTTATGTTTCTGATTATACCCTTTCTTTTGAACAGTCCACAGAACTATTCTTTGGTAAACAAATTCAGCTAGAACATTATCCGTTATGGGATTAATATAAAATTTTTACAGGGGATAGTAATCCAGACGGCATAGGATCCCATTTAGCGGCATCAAATTTCCCGTAGGTAATATCCACGATATTAATATCATAGAACTTTTTCCATTCCGGTTGCTGCTTGTCGCGTAATCGCATATAGTTGGCTGATAGATTAGAGACTAAAATCTCAATATCATTTCCCGTTAGTTTTAATAGTCCACTTGGAATATCTAATACATATGGAATGCTCCAGGCAACCCCTATGCTTTTACCGTTGATTCTCACCTCCGCAATTTCCCTTACATCTCCTAAGTCCAATTTAAAATTTTTACTGGAAATCGCGTTCTCAGGGATATCGAAACGATGTTTATAACTAGCTTTTCCGGTATAAAAAACGGCTGAATCTGATAAACTAGTCCAAGATTTCAGTTCCGTCATTTTAAAAATGCCAGGAACTTTTGGTGTTCCCTTTTCGAATTGAACAGACCAATTCCCGTTTAAAACCAATGACTCAACTGCAATTGGTTTCAGATTTTCAACCACGCTCTCATTGGTAGTTTCCATAATAAATCGGGATTCTCCTGGCAGAAGTTCCAGTAAGTATTCCTTTTTACCAGCATATTGTCTTTGGGATAAATG
Source organism: uncultured Dyadobacter sp. (assembly GCA_963976315.1). Taxonomy (GTDB): domain Bacteria; phylum Bacteroidota; class Bacteroidia; order Cytophagales; family Spirosomataceae; genus Dyadobacter. The sequence goes on along the minus strand of CAXBLH010000212.1, from coordinate 4,014 downwards.
GTTATACTTCCCCGTTAATGGGTTGTAGAAAACAAAGTTCCCTTTCTTTCCAAGTTCTTGCCAATAGCTACTGGTTTCAGCTCCTAGGTTTACCACAAAATAAAGGGTGCTTCCATTGACTTTCTTTCTTATAAATGATAGCCCATGAGCCGAGAAACTTTCGGGTAATACCTCAAATCGTTGGAGACCTTCTTTTATATTTGACGACACCAACACATTTTCATAACCTTTCAACTGCTCTATTTTCGATAAGAATTCCTTTTGCCGCTCCATATGATTAGCGGACCCCATCACTGTAGTCGGAAATTGATGGGCAAATACAATTCGTGCACCACTTTCTGCCAGCTGAATAAGCCGGTCTAGCGTGGCCATCGACATATAAGTGATACTCGGGAGTAATAGTGTTTTATAGACAGAAGAACCTGAGCTCAATTCACCTTGTTGAGTAATAGTCAAACGCTCTAATTGTTTATCAGAAACATAATCAAAATTAAAACCCTGCTTTAATAACGTTTCACTCAACTTTCCAAACGGTAGCTCTAATAACCACCGATCCACATGGTGTACTTCAAGCAAATGAACTCCCCCACTCGATTTCGAGGACGTGGACCACAAATCTTGAATAGGAAAATACAAGAGTACATCATTATCCGGCTTACTATTTTGTAACAGGTTTTGACAGTTAGTAATGTATTGATTGAGTAAAGGAAAATATTCCGAGAAATGAGACGTTGGGCCAAAATTTGTAGAGGCATAAAACAACCACCCAGGATATTTTTCTTGGGGAGGAGAATAGGTAGTTCCATGATAAAATACATGATTGATACCTGCTGTAAATAGCTCATCAATTTGTGGTTTTACCTGAGATAAGGATACTTTGAAGTGATTCGCCAACCAAGTTCCGGTTTCAGAACTGACCCACTTTTTACCCGAAAAATGAGCCGCCGAAGATGCAAATTTCATGGCCAGCACATTTGGAGTCCCAAATTGATCCACCGAGTAATCGGGATCAATCCTTAAACCAGGAATCTCAAAACGGCTAGTACCAAAAGACTCCGTTTCTGGAACATCGGTTGCATCGTACAAATCCAACAAATTGCCAGGCGACCCATGCGCTTGGTAACGGGTTATAAATTGATGTTTCCTACTCCATTCTGTCCACGGTTTTGCATAACGCTCTAGTAAAAGTTCAGATAAAGTTTGATGATAATCTATCTTTACAAGTTCACTCGCTTCATTGGCTGTTGAATCAAAAAACAAAGGCAAATAGGCTTGAATATCATAAGCTCGACGCGCTTTAAATTCGTTAACAAAATCCACCGTCCAATTGGCCCCGTACGCCTCATAAGAGTCCATATACATCGCTCGTGGCAAACTCTTTTGTCCTGCAAATGCAGAATCAAAACGCATCAGGTAGCGCTCCATACCCGTTGGATGAAAAGGATCTAATACTGGTCCCTCTCCACCAAGTGCGGCTCGTTTCACCATTTGTTTAGTAAAACCTATCTTTTGCTTACCATTCTCGTACTTCATAGTCTTGGCGGCCATGGATGCTGTAACATTAGGCCCGCCAAATGGCCAACCAGTACCGGTGGTCAAATCAACCCCGAGCCCTAGCCTTTCCCCTTCCTCCACGGTATATCGCATCATATTAAGCCACTTTTCTGATAAGAAAGGAATGGCTTGATTTTCGTATCCCTTTACACCATAAATAGGAATAATATGTACTCCCCCCAAACCGGCTTTACTAAATTCTTGAAGCTGTATTTTAATATCTGGCTTGTTCACCGTGCTCCCCATCCACCACCAGTAGGTCCATGGTTTTGTACTATTGTTAGATTGACCGTAAGAATAAAATTGAATCAGGAGTAAAAAAACAAAGCACTTTTTCATGGAGAATACAACTGGGTTCTAAATTGAAACATGAATGTATAAAAAAAGCGAAACAAATTAATGATCCGCTTTAGCTAAATAATGGTAAGGTTTAATGTTTCAAACCCCTAGTACTCCATTGATACGAGCATGCACTGCTTCTCTTTCTTTTCGAATTTTAATACTATTTCGATACCAAAGATATCCGATGACACCCACCAATAAATAAGGCGTTACAAATAAAAACATGATGCCGGTATTCAAACCAACCCCCACGTTATTCCGGCCATTCCCCATTGAACTTTCAACAGACCCACGACACATAGCACACTGGGCGTATAAATCCTGACCAATTAAAAGCAATCCAAACAATACCAAAAATACTATTAGAGACTTTTTCATACGTAATAAGGACTAATCATAAAATAAACGACAACACCACTTATACTGACATACAGCCAAATTGGCATTGCCCATTTTACAGACTTTCTATGTTCACTAATTTGATTGGTATAACCGAAATAAACTGCTCTCAATACAAACCAAACCACTACAATAGAAAGTACAATATGTGAAATTAACAAAAAATAGTATACCGGGCGAATAAAACCCTCCCCTCCAAAGGAAGTAGATTCATTCGAAATATGATACAAAATATAACATACCAAAAAAACGGCACCCAGTAAAAATGCAACTGTCATAGAAAGACGATGAGCATTCACGTTTCGTTGTTTAATAAAATAGAAACCCATAATCAGCGCCAAAGCCGTTAAGGAATTAATAACCGCAATTACATGCGGTAAAACTCTCGTCCAGGTACCCAAATCCAGTTTTGTTCGTATTCCAATGAGCAGTGCAACAGCAATAGGGACTACAATTGCTAATACATTTATGATCTTTGAATACTGGGGTTTATCCTTAATAATATACTCGGCCATTTCTAAATAAATTTAATGCTCCTTTTCATACTCTAATACCTTTAACTCTGCCATAAGCCGATCCGTTTCTGCCAAGTCATTCAGTTTATAGTAACCTCTAAAGTATCCATTTGAATCTAGTAAGACCACCATATAGATAGGGAAACTCGCTCTTACCAAAATACTGTGTTGGTCAAAATGCAAATTGTCGATAAAAATCTTATCGCGTTCCATATTACTGATGGCATAAAATGACCAATTTCTGGAATCAATTTGCTTTCGTTCTTTCAGCACATTATTGGTATGCGAACTATCTGTAAAGGTGATTAATTTCAAATTATCAATACTCTCTGTTAGGGCAATCACTCTTTTGAGTTGGTCTACAATGATATCACAAGACTGATCACAATTGGCAGGCAGGTAATTAATTAAAGTAGCGTTTCCTTTTAACGATATTCCTCTAGAAACGTTCTGAGGCAGTTCGGTGAAAGCCAATTCACTCTGTTTTTTAAATACGGTATCCTTATTCATAATTAAAACTTTCCCGGAGGGATCAAGTTCTGGATTAAAATAAGGAATAGCGTAATGATTTGTTGCGAATAACTGTAAAAACGCAAAAATCAAAGCCGGTATTACTAATGTAATCATTAGTAATCCGGCTTTAACAATTTTATTCATAGGAAAATATTATCCAAATATTGCTTCAAAAATCGCATGACCTTCTAACAATAAAGCGAGTATGAGCCAACAAACAAATATAATTGGAATCAAAATAGACCAAATTAGTCCCTTTGTTTCATGTTTCAAGTGCATGAATTCACCAACAATATAAAAAGCTTTAACAATAGTCATTACAATAAAGATACCGATCTTCAACACCCCATGGTGAAGTGTAAAAGCAATTAAGAATTCAAGAGCCGTAATAGCTAGCAAAATCCAAAAGGTCTTCCAAATAACTTTTCTTTGTTCAGCTCCAGCATTTGGGTCACTGTGATTTACGTGATGCGCGTCTGCCATAATCTATAATAATAAAGATAATTCTCTAAAAAATTAAACCAAGTAAAAGAAGGTAAATACAAATACCCATACCAAATCAACAAAGTGCCAATATAGACCTACTTTCTCAACCATTTCGTAACTACCTCTTCTATCATAAAATCCAGTAGCAGCACGGAAGAATATGAGTATATTCAAGATAACACCGCTAAAAACGTGAGTACCATGA
>CAXBLH010000211.1:0-9125 GCA_963976315.1 uncultured Dyadobacter sp. | reverse complement strand
TTGCCTCTCAAAATACGTGGGACAAACGAGTAGATGAAATTGGCGAAATATTAAGTAACGCTTTAAAGTCTTAGATTAAGCGCTTTCAATTACCTAAAATAATCGAGATTGAATTTCAAATGGCGATAAATATGACGAATATTGACCACGACAATATTGTTACTTTCTCGCCAAAAATCTCTATTCATAGTACTTGGTTCTGACTGGCTATTTTTTTGGAGAAAAAGATCATTAAAGTTTTTATAAAAAAGTGCTTGTCCATTCTTTTTAAGAAATGACATCATCATGGAATATTCCGTATTATCGCCTTTGATGCCTTCTAGGTATTTTCCGAATTTGTTAAAATAAGTACTACGCCTCAAATGGGGGTGATCGCTGTAAACATAAAACTTTCGGTAACCCCATTTCCAAATTTTAAAATCCATTTTATAGAATCCTTCATTGGGTTGTGTAAGATAAGGGTATTCGAAATACGCATAATATCGTACAATATCAATTTCTTGATTTTCGTGGAGTATTTGCAAGGATTTCGCAAATTTGGTGGGAAACAAACTGGTAGGTTCGAAATCTTCCTGCACATACAAAGTATAGGGTGTTATGACCGCTTCTTGACCCTTATTTATATTGTTACCCAAACCCAAATTTACTCGAGCTTTTACTAGCCTAAAAGAAAATTGTTCTTGTAGCTGTTCCAGAATGGCCATATTCTCAGGACGGCTACCATCGTCAGAGACGATGATTTCGTCAAATTTACAATGCAACGACTCGAATGCATTTAATAAATTGTAAAGGGAATTAGTTCTATTATAGTGTGTAACTAATAAGGTTACGCCTTTGAAATGAAAAGTTTCATCCGAGTGCATATTTCGATTATTTTAGGGCTAGTTCAATGGTGTTTTTTAGGTAGCGAAATACTAGGTAGAAGCTACGCAATGACTTTACTGGTACATTATTTTGAGTTCTCCATGCCGCTCTCCCAATAGTACTTGGCTCGTGAGAACTATTTTTTTGATCAAACACCGTTGTGAATTCTTCATAAAATAATCCGGATGCGTTGTATTTGAGAAAGTTTAGACACATAGAAAATTCTGTTTTATTTGGGTGACAATTTTCTGCGTATCTTCCAAATTTTTCTCTAAAATTGCTTCTTTTTAAATGAGGATGATCGCTATATAAATAGAACTTAAGGTGGTTAAAGTTCCAGGATGAAAATTTCATTTCTGAAAAACCTTGGCCGAAGGGGATTAATTTTGGATATTTGAAATAAGCATAAAATCGCACAATGTCCAGATTATGATCCTTTTCCATAAATCCGAGTGCTATTGAAAATACTTTTGAAAATAGTTCTTTTGGGACAAAATCCTCTTGCACATAAAGGGTATACGGGGTTTTAATTAAATCCTGACCTTTATTAATATTGTTTCCTAAACCTTTGTTTTCGGGAGTAGAAACCAGTTCAAACTGGAATTTGTCATGTAATTGCTTAATGTAATCTAGGTGTTTTTGAGCGCTACAATCATCTGAAACTACGATTTTCCCGAAAATTATACCTAGTTTTTGAAATGAAGATAATAATCTTTCCAATGATTCACTTCTATTATAGTGGGTAATAAGTAAGGATACGTTTGGAAAATTATAAGTCATAAAACTATTTGGAAAGTATAAAAATAGCAAGAATTTTGTTCAGAGAATAATTAATTTATCACAGAATACGCTTTGTCGTAAAATTATATAGTTTTATAAAATTATACTTAATATTGTAGAAATAAATTAAATTGATTCTAAGAAATAATTATAATTCAGATGATCAAGTAAAACTGACGTAACAACTATTATGCTCGTTTCAATTATTACGGTGAATTATAATCAACCCAAAGTTACGGAGGAACTTCTAGCTTCTTTACGCACGGTCAATGATTTGGGGTTTGCGGGAGGGAATAATTTGGGATATAAATACGCTTCAGGGAAGTTGTTTTTTTTTATTAATAATGATACCGAAGTAACTTCCAGTCTCATTGGTAATTTGGTTAATTATTTGGAGTCCAACCCACAAGTAGGAATGGTCTCACCCAAGATATTGTATTTTGACCAACCTACGCTTTTGCAATATGCAGGTTTTACCGAAATGAATTATTTAACAGCCCGCAACCAAGCCATCGGACAATGGGAGGTGGATGCTGGACAACGAGATAACCTGACGGGGAAAACTGGATTTATTCATGGTGCTGCGATGATGGTTACCTCAGAAGCAATTTTGGCTACTGGTTTAATGGCGGATAATTATTTTCTATATTATGAGGAGATAGATTGGTGTGATCGAATCCGGAGGAATGGGTTCGAGATTCATGTGAATATGCAAGCCACCATTTACCATAAGGAATCTATTTCGGTAGGTAAAAATTCTGCATTGAAAGAATATTTTATGAATCGAAATAGGATTCTATTTATCCGAAAAAATACTTCTACTTTAAATTATGTTATTTTTTGCTTATACTTTTTAGGTTTTGTTACCCCCCGAAATCTATTCAAGTATCTTAAAAATAGGGAATACAAATTTATTCCTGTTCTGTTTAGAGCAATAACGTGGCATTTATACAATAGTACATCAAGTAAACATTTAGGTTTTCTTCAACGTTAGCAAAATGATTATAATTTTCTGGATAGGGCTGTTTATAGTCTTTTATACATTTTTAGGTTATGGTATTTTATTATATATCCTTCTCAAAATAAAGCGCCTAGTTTCTAAAAGTGGCAAGGTTTCTAGTGAGCAAAAGTCCCTACCGAGTTTAACATTGGTAGTGGCGGCTTATAACGAAGTGGATATCATGCGTAGTAAAATTGAGAATTGCCTTCGTTTACAATATCCAAAACACCTTTTGAATTTCCTGTTTGTGACGGATGGCTCCACCGATGGCACCCCCGATCTTATAGCAAAATATCCCGAAATTCAGTTAATGCATGAAGACCGACGGGCGGGTAAGATTAATGCGATACACCGGGTAATGAAAAATGTGCATTCCGAAGTCGTCGTATTTACAGACGCTAATACCTTTTTGAATGAAGAGGCGCTCCTGCTCATTGCTAGGCATTATGTGGATCCCAAAGTTGGAGCAGTATCTGGCGAAAAGCGTGTCGATAGTAATGGTGCAGACGATGCCGCCTCTAATGAGGGGTTATACTGGAAATACGAGTCCCTCCTGAAAAAGTGGGATTCCGAGTTGTATTCTGTTGTAGGAGCGGCCGGCGAACTGTTTAGTGTGCGACGTTCGCTTTACGAGCCGGTAGCTCCTGACACCATTTTGGATGATTTTATGATATCGATGCAGATTGCTGAAAAAGGTTATAAAATTGTATATGAACCAACAGCATTCGCCGTGGAGAGCGGTTCCGAAAATGTAGAGGAGGAATTGAAAAGAAAAGTCAGGATAGCGGCTGGTGGAATTCAGTCTATTTTGAGATTAACCTCTTTATTAAACCCTCTTAAATTTCCAATACTTACTTTTCAGTATATAAGTCACCGTGTATTAAGATGGACGGTAACACCCGTTTTGTTGCCTATTCTTTTATTACTAAATGTTCTTATCCTTATTCAAAATGACGAGTTGATATACCGTCTATTAATGATCGGCCAAATTGGTTTTTACTCTATGGCAGTACTTGGTTGGATAGCAGAACAAAATAAAAAAAGGTACAAATTGCTTTTTGTACCTTTTTATTTCTGTATGATGAATTACGCTGTTATAGCGGGTATTTTAAGATTTGCAAAAGGCTCCCAAAGTGCGGCTTGGGAGAAGTCCAAACGCAAAAAAATAACCAATTAGAGTTTTTATAAGGTTGCCAAGCGCTCTGATTCTGATTTTAATAGGGGAATAAGGTGATCCAGTTGGTTGTTAATCTCTTCATATCGACCCATAATTACTTCAGTTGGAGCAGGTTCTTTTAACAGTAATTCCATTTCTTCGATTTTGGGTTTCAGCCATGTAATCCCTGCCATTGCAAAGGAGGGTTTTATGCCATGTAAAATACTTCCGCCTTCTTTAAAATCGTTTTGAGTAATTACGTTTTTGAGCGCAATCCACCTTGGATAAGAATCTGTTATAAAGGCATCAAATATCATATGAATGATAGTGGCATCGTCGCCATAAATCTGGTTAAGATGCTTAATATCTAGTTCTGGATTAATTTTGAGCGTCATTGATAGTAATAATTTTATAGAATTACGTTAAGTTTACGCTCAAATTTAGTTAGAATATTTCACAATCATTGTCAAATGTAGTAGTAACATGGTAGTTATTTACTTAAAGTATCAGATTCTGACTTTTGTTTGGCGACTTCTTTGTCTTTTTTTCTAAAATATTTTCTAAACAGAAAGTTAGATCTCAATGCGGTCATATTTTCATCCAGTTTCTCGGTGCTTGACTCCAGATTTAACATCGTTTGCTTAATGTTTTCGGCAGTAGCATTGTCATGCAAAAGAACTCCGACGGGACTTGTACGGTTGTTTTTTAGATCATAACTCGTTGCTTTTAAATTATCGACCATTTCATTGGCTGAAAGTACGGTAAAGTTAAGATTTGAAACTGCTTTCCGCATATCACGCATAATAATAGTGTCTGTAACCAAGTCATTTGCTAAGGCCCCTTCTTGGTTCAATTTGTTTGTGAATTTGGATACCGAAGAAGTTAAAACCTGAGCGTTAACTGCTGCTTTTTTAAGGGCTGCTAGCGTTTGATCTACATCATTGTACAGCCGTTCATCGTTCAGTAACATACCTACAGTGCCTTTTCCTTCAAGTATGTTTTTAGAAATAGTTTTAAAGGCAGCAGTAATTCCTAATAGATTTTTATTGTTTTCCGACAATACACTCAGCATCTCTTCGGTGGATTCTATTTTTTCTACTTGAATTTCGTCCCCGTCTTCAATGGAAGCCACTTTTTGATTACCCCCATAAATTACGATAATTTTATTTCCAATTAGGCCGTCGGTGCTTACTTTCGCTTTAGCATTTTTCCGGATAAACTCTCGCGATTTTTCTTCAATATTTAACAGTACTTCTACATCTGAATTATTGAGAAACCGGATGGACTTTACCGTTCCTATTTTTACCCCGGAATACCATATGTTATTCCCTGCTTTAAGGCCGTTTACATCCTCAAAAATAGCTTTGACGGCTATTGTAGAACCAAAAAGCTTTTTCATACTTCCGATGGTAAGTATACCTGCCACAAATATGAGTACCCCAAGTACCACAAATAGGCCAACTTTTATTGAACGTTTTTCTGTGCTATCCATTATTTTATAAAATTGTAATCATAAAAACTTTTGATTCTCGCTTCCTCGGAACTGAATACTTCTTCGAAGGTACCTTGTTTAATAAAGCTTCCATCCAATAGCATTGCTACCCGATCGCCCGTTTCTTTGGCGCAGGTTAAATCATGGGTTATTATAATCGCAGTGGTTTGATATTTTTCTTTTACTTCGTTAATTAATTCATTTATTTCCAGGCAAGTAATAGGGTCAAGACCTGCGGTGGGTTCATCATATAACATGATTTCAGGTTTTAGGATTAGCGTTCTGGCTATACCTATACGTTTTCTTTGCCCCCCTGAAAGCTCGGAGGGAACTTGGTTAATCGTTTGAATTAACCCGACCGCATCTAGTACAGATTCAACCGCTTCGTTCACCTCTGCTCTTGAAAGGTTTGCTACGTTTCTTACTAAGGGGAATTCTAGGTTTTCACGCACAGTCATACTGTCGTACAATGCGCTGTTTTGAAACGAAAATCCTATTTTTAGTCTTAGATCACGCAATTGTTTTTCATTCAAATTGGCAACATCTTGGCCCAAAACGCTTACATCGCCTTTGTCTTGTGTTAATAACCCCGCAATGATTTTGATCAATACAGATTTACCCGTTCCAGAGCGTCCCAGTACCACCACATTTTCGCCTCTAAATACCTCCAAATCCACTCCTCGCAATACATGTAAATCACCGAAGGACTTATATAAATTGGAAATGTCGATTACCTTTTCTGTTGATTTTTGATCATCCATGCTTTTAAACTCTAAAATAATTGGAGACTTGAACGATGATTACCTCTTCTATGAAAATCAGAAACATCGAAATTACTACCGAGGAGTTGGCCGCTTTTCCTACTCCTTCCGTTCCCTTTGTGGCATTATATCCTTGGTAACAACCCACAATCCCTATTGTAAAGCCATATACAATTCCTTTCACAAGTGTAGTTCCAATATCCAAAAAGGTGATTTGCTCAAAAGCTTTTTCGATAAAAGTGATTAGGCTGGTTCCCTCATTTAAGGTTACGTTCAGGTAGGCACCTAGTAATCCTACCATACCACAGTAGGTCATTAATACCGGTATTGCAACGGTACAAGCGATTACCCTTGTTACTACTAAAAACTTGAAGGGGTTAATAGCCGAAACTTCCATGGCGTCTATTTGCTCGGTAACGCGCATGGATCCCAATTCAGCACCAATACTAGATCCTACCTTGCCAGCACTAATGAGGGCCGTAACTAACGCGGCTAACGCCCGTACGATAGCAATTGAAACTAATGATGGTAGCCAGGAAGTCGCCCCAAACTCGGCTAGGGAGGGGCGTGACTGTTTGGTGAAAACCATCCCCGTTATAAATCCCGTGAGGCTTATCAGAACGAGAGACTTATTGCCAATGGCATAACACTGCTTCACAATTTCATGCAGTTCCATCCTTCCTCGAAAAGCCTCCTTGAAAAACCTTATCGTAAATTTGTAACCATTGTACACAGACAAAAATGCAAAATCTAGATTTTTGGTGAATACATGCTTTTTCGCTTTGGGCGTATTCATAATATGTATTCCAATTTTAAATTATAGACACTCATTTTATTGAAATTCATTTTTGTATAAAAAAATTTATTCCCACTTCCTCAAGATAGGTTTGCTGATTGCAATTATTACAGATTTTTTTAGGTCAAGGTTCAAAACGGCAATCCTTTTAATGGGAATGGGGATATGCCTTTTCGATTTGAGACAATTAATTCATAAAACCTAATTGTGGAATTTGATTTTACTGAATTTTCCCCTTAAAAAATCGTTCCAAAGTGTTAGAGGATTTTTAATTTCGGAATAGCAGGTTTTCAAGGAGGAACTTAAATAGGTATAAGTCGCTCTAAATTGCCGGTCACATTTGTCAGCATATAGCGAAGCAAGTATTCGTTGCAAAAATCATTGCCCAAATAAATTAACGAATACCTTTTCTTAAAATCGAAGTTTGAAATGCTCCTTTACTTGCTCCTTGCGAAAAAAGACCAGCCCAATCCAAAATAAGTCCACGGTGAGCGTCACTTGCGGGTGTGATTTTATCTCTTCCCAGGCTTTTTTCATTTCATCCGACCAATAAATATCGTCAAAGACAAATAGGCTGTCGTTATGCGCATAGGGCAAGCACGTTTTAAAATAACGCAGGGTAGGCTCATACTTATGATTGGCATCAAAGTAGGCAAAATCAATTTTTTCGAGAGGTTGAAGGCTTTTTGACAAGGTGTTGTCGATATTACCCACTACTATTTCTACATTCTTTATCTGGGTGTTGGAGAGGTTTTCATGAGCGATTTTGGCGGTTTCGGGGCAACCTTCAAAGCTTAAGATAGTGGCCGAAGGGGCAGCTTTTGCTAGGGATAAGGTAGTTATACCCAAAGAGGTTCCTAGTTCAACGATAGTTTGTGCGTTAAAGCGCTTGATTAATCGGTAAAATAGTTTGCCAAATTTTGCTGGTTTTTCAGCATTTTTGGCAATCGACCGAATTGACCGAATATTGGATTTATTTATTCGGGAACCAGCTCCTAGATCAAGGATTTGTATGCTTTTCTTCGAAGAAAGCAAAAGCTTCCGGCGGTTTTCAATGGCTAAATAATCCTCATTTTTTTCATTTCTAGGAGTAATTACTTGTGTATATAACTCAAATAGAAATGGGGAATGAATGGCATGTTGATTGCCTGATTTTAGTATGAAATTTATAAAAGAAGTTACCAATTACAGTATAATTAATGGCCATCTTCATTGATATTGTCCTGTGTTTAATTTAAACGGTAGGGTACAATCAAAGAAAATGCAGGCACTGTGACGTTAAATGTTTTCTCATCCCGTACACGTTCCATTAAATAATTGCCCGACATTTTACCCAAATCAGTCTTTAAGTTACATCCAGAGACATACTCATGACTTTCGCCAGGTTCCAAAATAGGTTGTAAGCCTACCACACCTTCTCCTTCCACTTCTCTAATACCACGGTTGGCATCGTAAATGAGCCAATGTCTACGGAGCAACTTTACAGTATGCTCACTACAATTTTCGATGACAATCTTGTAGGTAAATACAAAATGATCCTGTCCCGGATTTGAGTAATCTGGTTGGTATTCCGTCTGAACGGAAACTTTAACACCATCGGTTATTTGCGAAACCATTGGAATGTGAAATTAGGTACCTTATTGATTTGTTGGTTCTTTGACGAATTATTTAATTTTAGTAACGGAATTATATTGCAAGTTGTAAAAAAAAGAAATCAATTTTGATTTTCTTTGGAAGAAATTACATAAAAAATGAGCGAAGTAAGAATAGAAAATTCATGGAAAGTTAAATTAAGTACAGAATTTGAAAAGAAATATTTTACAGATTTAGTCGCGTTTGTCAAGGAAGAATACCGGACTGGTACAATCTATCCGCCTGCTGCGCAAATTTTTAACGCTTTTGAGCACTGTAGCTTCCACAACTGTAAGGTAGTGATTTTAGGACAGGATCCCTACCATGGGTCAGGCCAAGCCAATGGTCTAAGTTTTTCGGTGAATGATGGTATTACTATGCCTCCTTCTTTGAGAAACATTTTTAAAGAATTGAACCAAGATTTAAACATAGCAGTTCCCCAGTCGGGGAATTTAGAACGATGGGCCCAGCAAGGGGTTCTGCTTTTGAATGCAACGTTAACGGTGAGACAAGCAATGCCTGGCTCTCATCAAAAAAAAGGGTGGGAGACTTTCACTGATGCTGTTATAGATGTTATTTCTAAAGAAAAAGAAAATGTAGTTTTTTTGCTTTGGGGAGGCTATGCTCAAAAGAAGGGAGCTATA
>CAXBLH010000210.1:0-9131 GCA_963976315.1 uncultured Dyadobacter sp. | reverse complement strand
CCTACGGGAAGGAAACCCATTAGGTTCTTTCTATGGCTATGTGGAAAAGGGTTATGACGAAAAAGGTTTTATTGTATATGAAGATTTTAATAATAGTGGTAGCCGAGATGCGGGCGATAAACAAATAATAGGAAATCCAAATCCTAAATTTACATACGGATTTAACTCTTCCATGTCTTATAAAAACTTTGACCTTACCGTATTTATACAAGGTTCCGAAGGGAATGACCTATTCAATTTGAGCTCTCAAGGTCAAAATTATGATTTTGGACAGGCACTGAACATGACCAAAGATATTTATCTAAATCATTGGACACCAGAAAACCCGAATGCCAAATATCCGGTGATTAAAACTTCGTCGCAAGCTCAAATGTCCAATCGATTTGTAGAAGATGGCTCTTTCCTACGATTTAAAAATATTCAATTAAGTTACAATTTACCAGTTTCACAGCTGCATATTAAGTGGATGAAACGGGCTCAGTTATACGTGAGTGGGCAAAACTTGATTACGTTTACGAAATATTCGTGGTATGATCCAGAAGTTAACTCTTACGGAAGTTCCAATTCCATTGTCCAAGGGGTAGATCACTATGTGTATCCTGCTGCCAAAACCACCACCATTGGACTACGTGTAGGATTTTAAGTTAAGTTTTTGATTTAAACTGAAAATATTATCAATAATGAAAAATTTTATAATTGGCATCATGGCAGCAGCTTGGCTTTCATCATGCTCCGATATATTGGTTGAGAAACCCAAATCACTTGCGTCAGAAAATTTCTATAACACCGCGGCCGAAGCAAGAGCCGCTGTAAATGCCATATATGGTCCCATGCGCGTTAGTAATGCGTTCTCGATAAATTATCCAGCTCAACTGGAAGGTTTGGCGGATTATGGAAACTCTCGTGGAACACAAACTCCGGTAAGTCTTTATCAAGGGCTTGATAATACGAATATCAATCGGGTGAGTGTCATCTGGGATAATCTGTATCAGTCGATCAGAAATGCCAATTTGGTGATTTCAAATGTACCCAACGGTACTGGACTAACCCAACTTGAAAAGGATCAATTTGTGGCCGAGGCTAAGTATTTACGTTCATTTATCTATTTTGCAATGGTCCGGAATTGGGCAGGCGTTCCCCTTAGAACCGAAGCAAACATGACCGAGGCCGACATCCCACGCTCCAGTGTAGCGGAGGTATACAAATTAATATTAAGTGATGCTTTAGCTGCGGAACAAAACTTGCCAGATGTTCCAACTGATGTTGGCCGTCCTTCAAAATGGGCTGCAAAGACCCTACTTTCTGATATTTACATGTATCAAGAAAATTGGCAGTCTGCGACTACCAAGGCCAAAGAAGTGATTGATTCCAAAAAATATGCTTTGGTAGAAGTTTCGACTTCTGAGGATTTTCAGAAAATATATGGGCCAGATGTTGTCAATACCTCTGAGGAAATATTCTATTTAAAGTTTAACCGCCAGCAAGGGTTCGGTTTGGTAAGTTATGCACATCGGAAAACGGCTCAGTATAATTATTATGGCCCTGGTGGGGTATATGCACAATATACTGACTCTGTTTCAAATTCTTTTATCAAAAAATGGGACAATAAGGATTTGAGAAAAGCACATATTTTGTATAATGTAGATATTGGTTTAGGACCAAATTCTTGTTTGTTCCGGAAATACCGTGATCCAGGAGCTACCTCAGGCGCAGCCAATGATTATCCTTGGTATCGATATGCCGACTTGCTTTTATTTCATGCCGAAGCAAGTGCAAAAGCGAGTGGTGCACCCACAGCCGAGTCGGTTGAAAGTTTGAATAAAGTGCATCGCAGAGCTTATGGCTTGCCTTCGAACACGGTTTCTTCGATTGATTTTAAAGTTTCTGATTTTAATCTTACTACTTTTATAAATAAGGTTGTTGACGAACGTGGCTACGAAACCATGTATGAAGGCAAACGTTGGAATGATTTGAAAAGATTGGGTATTGCTAAACAGCGGATTTTAGAAGTGAAAAATATTGTAATTGCGGAAAAACATATGTTGTGGCCTATTCCAAATTCCGAACTTTTATATAACAAAGCGATTGCCCCGACGGACCAGAATCCGGGGTACTAATAAAATCCTAAATTTTATGCCAATCAAAATGAGTTTTAAAAATCTAAAACATACCACTGTTGTGGTGGTATGTTTTCTTCTTTCTTTTGTTTTTGCCAAAGTGCATGCCCAAAAACAACAGTATGATGTAATTGTCTATGGTGCTACTTCCGCAGGTGTTGTTGCGGCATATACGGCAAAACTGTCGGGGAAGTCGGTTGTGATAGTGGAGCCAGGAATTCATTTGGGTGGTATGACTTCAGGTGGATTAGGCTATACTGATATAGGTAATAAGTATGCTATTTCTGGTGTGTCAAGGGATTTCTACCGGAAGATTGGCCAACATTATGGCAAGTTTGAACAATGGACTTTTGAGCCACATATTGCCAAAATGTACTTACAGCAATATTTGGATAAGTCCCAAATAAAAGTGCTTTACCAGCACCAACTCCTTAAAGCGAATGTAAAAGGGAAAACAATTCAGTCGATTTTACTGAAGAACGTTCAACAGAATGGCAACAAGGTTGAACTGGGTGCAAAAGTGTTTATCGATTGTACTTATGAAGGAGACCTGCTGGCCAAGTCTGGCGTTTCTTATCACGTAGGTCGAGAAGCGAATTCGGAGTTTAACGAAACCATTAATGGCGTTCAACTCATGAATGGCCATCAGTTTCCGGATGGTATAGACCCCTATAAAATTGCGGGAAACTCCAATAGTGGATTATTATGGGGGATTTCCGATGCAAAACTAGACCCCAATGGTACCGGTGATAGCAAAGTACAAGCCTATAACTACCGGATTTGTTTGACATCTGACCCTAGTAATCGCATTCCTATTACGAAGCCAGAAGGTTATAACTCTGATCAATTTGAATTACTAGCCCGACTAATAGCCAAACAGCCTGAGAAAAAGCGTCTATTGGATTATTTTATTTGGAGCAAAATGCCTAATAATAAAACCGATATCAACAACCGGAATGGCTTTTCTACGGATATGATTGGGATGAATCACAAATACCCAGAAGCTAGTTTTGAGGAACGGGAAAATATAGTGAAGGCACATGAGGTGTATACCAAAGGACTGCTGTACTTTTTTGGTCATGACGAGCGGGTACCTGTTGAAATCAGAAAAGAAATGAGCGAGTGGGGTTATCCAAAGGATGAATATGTAGACACCAATAATTGGACTCCGCAGCTGTATGTTAGAGAAACACGACGTATGATGGGTCAATACGTGATGACACAAGCTAATTGCCAAGGTAAAGAAGTGGTAAAGGATGGAATTGGAATGGCGGCTTATACGATGGATTCGCATAATTGTCAGCGTATTGTTGTTAACGGAATGGTAAAAAATGAAGGGAACGTTGAGGTGGGTGGTTTTGGACCCTACCCGATTTCTTATGGATCCATAGTTCCCAAAAAGACAGAATGTACTAATTTGATTGTGCCAGTTTGTTTGTCTGCAACGCATATAGCCTATGGTTCGATCCGCATGGAGCCAGTATTTATGGTATTAGCCCAATCCGCAGGAGCAGCAGCTGTTATGGCCATTGATACCAAAAAACCAGTTCAAGAAATAAATGTTACGAAGTTACAAGAGTTACTTAAAGCCAATCCCCTTGCGGATGGATCAGTTCCAGAAATTTTGGTGGATAACAATGATACCCACCAAGTAGCTATGAAAGGAAACTGGAAGTCTGAAAAAAGAGGTGGTTACGGCCCTGACTTTCTGACTAGTTCGCAAAAAGAGAACAGCGGTGCTTCTGTAACGTATGCTCCTAACATTACTAGTTCTGGCAAATATGGCGTTTATCTGTATGTTCCAAAAATCAAGGAATTGGCGGTTGAAACTAATTTAGAGGTGGTGAATGGAACCACTGTAAAACAACTGGTGGTAAAAGATTCGGATATTATGGTAGAAGGACAGACTTCTGGAGAATGGTACCATGTAGGTGATTATACCATTGATAAGAACTCTGGATTTAAGCTTAATGTTCTAGCGAGTTCTGGAGAAGGAACGGTGGTGGCCGATGCAGCACTTTTTGTGCCCTTAGGAAAGTAGGACGGGCCAGGAATAGGGTTTAGAGGAGAGGAGTTAGGCAGTTTGGTAGTAACGTTTTTAACCGCTATAAGCTTTAAGCCATAAGCCTAAACAAACCGCTATAAGCTGAAAGCAATAAGCAAGAGTCCATTTAACTTTTAACCTTTAACATTTAACTTTTTTAACCCCTAAAATCTAACCCCTTTAACTTATTTTCAAACTCATGCATAGGCGTATATTTTTCAAGACAACTTTGGCGATATCTGGAGCCACGGTATTTACACGATCCTTATCACATGCTACTGAATCTGCTGGTGAAGCTTTTATTATTAATTCGGGAATAGGAGGAAATAACACGGTTGACCTGTTAAAACGAATTGACAAGGATTGCTTGAATTACAAACCAGACCTCACCATTTTGATGGTTGGAACGAACGATATGAATAGCAGGAAACATATACCCTTGCCAGAGTATGAAACCAACGTCAGGGAAATTATAGAGAAAGTACAGAAGGTGGGAAGCAAAATATTATTGATGAATGTTTTACCAGTTTATGAGACATACTTGTATATGCGTCATCCCAAAAGTTTTTATGCAGAGGAAGACCATCGTTCACGATTAATTAAGGTAAACAAATTGTTGCTGAAACTTTCTCAAGAATACAGTTTGGCATTTCTGGATATTTTCCACGTTTTTGATACAGTTGGAAGTATTGGAGAAAGTGCTGAAAGTTTGATAAAAAATGAATTGAATAGTAACAAACAAGATGGCGTGCATCCCACACCAAACGGTTATCGGACTATGGCGATAGCAATTTATGAAAAACTGATAGCCTCCAATTTGCCCCATGAGCGTATCGTTTGTTTCGGCGATAGCATTACACATGGCGATGGACTCTATGAAAATAGTTATCCAGGTTATCTTAAAAAATTGTTGGGTTATTAGATAGAAAGCCATAAGTCAGTAGCCGCTTTATCGCTGTAAGCTTTAAGCTTTAAGCTATATGCCGTAAGCAATAAGCAGGCAGTCCATTTAACCTTTATCATTTTTTAAATTTTTTCCCCTAATCCCTTTTTCACTTAAATAAAACCTAATATGAAGCAAATTATGAAGATGTTGGTACTTACAGTGGCAGTTTTGTTTGCCAGCGGATGTAGTACCAATCAAGAAGACAAAAACGTACAATCTGCAGATGTGATTATATATGGTGGCACCTCAGCGGCTGTAACTGCGGCGGTACAGGTAGTAAAGTCTGGCAAAACTGTCATTGTTGTTTCTCCCGACATTCATTTAGGAGGCTTGTCGTCGGGTGGGCTTGGCTTTACAGATACCGGAAATAAGTCGGTTATTGGTGGGTTGGCGCGTGAATTTTACCATCGGGTATTCATGCACTACGATACTGAGGAAGCTTGGCAATGGCAAAAAAAGGAGGAATATGGCAATAAAGGGCAAGGTACGCCAGCTATGGACGGCGCAGATCGTACGATGTGGATTTTTGAGCCTCATGTAGCCGAAAAAGTATTTGAAGATTTTGTCAAAGAAAACAATATTGAAGTATTGCGTGACGAATGGCTGGACCGTGAAAAAGGGGTGGTCATGAAAGATGGTAAAATCGCCTCTATTACCACACTTTCTGGTAAAACTTTTGAAGGAAAAGTGTTTATAGATGCTACCTACGAAGGCGATTTGATGGCTGCTGCCGGAGTTTCTTATCATGTAGGTCGTGAAGCGAATAGCGTTTACAACGAGGAGTGGAATGGTGTACAACAGGAAGTTTTTCAACATGGCCATTATTTTAAGAAAAACATAAGCCCTTATGTAGTGGAAGGTGATCCTAGCAGTGGTTTACTGAGTTATGTTTCCGACGAAAAAATTGCAGAGAAGGGTAGTGGCGATAAGAAAATTCAGGCTTATTGTTTCCGGATGTGTTTGTCTGCCAATCCTGACAACCGTATACCTTTTGCAAAACCAGAAGGTTATGATTCGACGAAATACGAATTATTGGCACGAGTATATAAGGCAGGCTGGGACGAAACTTTTCAGAAATACGATCCTATTCCCAATAAAAAGACCGATACCAACAATCATGGGCCATTTAGTACCGATTTTATAGGTCAAAATTATGACTACCCTGACGCTACTTATGAGCGACGCAAAGAGATCATTAAAGCGCATGAAATGTACCAAAAAGGATTAATGTATTTTTTGGCGAATGACTCACGAGTTCCCGCTGATGTGCATGAAGAAATGCAGCAATGGGGTTTGCCAAAAGACGAATTTAAGGATAATGGTGGCTGGCCTCATCAGATATACGTTCGCGAAGCACGCCGTATGATAGGGGAGGAAGTAATGACCGAAGGGCATACTTTGGGTAGCTTGCCCGTAAATAACTCTATTGGTATGGGATCTTATTCACTGGATGCTCACAATGCACAGCGATATGTAAAGGCAGACGGCTATGTACAAAATGAAGGGGATATTGGAGTTCACCCAAAACAACCCTATAGCATAATGTACGAAGCCATTGTGCCTAAAAAAGCAGAATGCCAAAACTTATTGGTTCCTGTTTGTTTATCCAGTTCGCATATTGCCTTTGGCTCTATCCGTATGGAACCCGTATTTATGATTTTAGGACAAAGCGCAGCTGCTGCGGCAATTCTGGCGATTGATGGCAATACCGCCGTGCAAGAAGTGCCATATAGCAAATTACGTACCGAGCTTGACAAAGAAAAACAACGTTTAGAATATATTGCTGCTGAAAAGTAGCCCTGACTACTAATCGTTTCAAACCGCTACCTCACAGGCTTTTGGCAGTCAGCCAAAAATTCGATTAGAATGCCGAAAGTGTCGTAGAAGAAGTCAATTTATAATAGCGAAAGAACCAGACTTAGGTCGGCCTCTTTCGCTATTTTTTGGTTGGACTTGAATCCATTCAAGCTGTATTTGCTTTTTGGTAATAATAGTAGTCTTTATGGAGAGTGTTCCGGTTCAATAATAGATTTGATGGCCAATGATTTTGTATAACTATTTTCAAAATCCGAAATCATTCATCATGAATTAGCAAGTAAAACGTTTTTAGAAGTACTGAACGGCCGAATGTAATACGAAGCTAGCTGTGACATGGATAAATAAGATAACGCACAGTCTTTAATATCATTTCTTATTTTCGAGTAAGTGTTACCTACATTGGGCTTATACTGGTTTGCCAAACACGGTATTATTTTTCAAATTTTGAAAATTCGAATATCTAAAATAGTGTGTTTTATAGGTGAATTTTGGGTGTTACTGGTAGACGTTAAGTTTGAATCAAACCAATAAATGTTATCTTTATTTGATATAATTTGATTAAATATAATTTTTTTCAAATAGAATAGCACTGAACCTTTTTTGATGTTTTTATGCGTATTTTTTTTATTGTTGGAGGGATAATTGTCGCCCTGGTTTTGGGTAAAATTTTTATTTTTTCAAAACCTGTTAAAGATGCTCCCCCTACCGGGAAATCAAGTGCCAAGGGTGGTACTTCTGTGTCAGTGGATGTCCTAGTTATCAATCGCGAAACACTGCAAAATCAAATTTTCGCCTCAGGTACTATTTTGCCCAATGAGGAAGTTGATTTGAAGGCCGAGCTTTCGGGAAGGCTAGTAGCACTTCATATTCAGGAAGGTGCTACTGTGAAAAAAGGACAACTTATCGCAAAGATCAACGACCGAGATCTCAAAGCGCAACTTCAAAAAGTGGGCTTTAACCAAGATTTAGCGAAGAAGATTGAAGGGAGACAACAAAAGCTCTTGAACATAGAAGCCATCAATCTACAAGACTATGACGTTACCGCCAATGACATAAATGTGTTAGAAGCAGAGAAAGAAGTTCTGGCTGCACAATTAGAAAAGACTGAAATCCGGGCGCCGTTTAGTGGTCGTATTGGGTTGAAGAATATTAGTCAAGGTGCTTTTGTTTCTCCCGGAACATCCATTGTCACTATTACGCAGAGCAATCCTGTTAAAGTAGAATTTGATGTTCCCGAAAAATATGCTAGGGCAATTAGGACAGGTAGCACCATAAAATTCAGATTGAACAGTGACCAGCTGGAACGAACTGCTAAAGTGGTAGCGCTGGATCCCAAAATTGATGAAACCCTACGGACTCAAAAGGTACGAGCTTTGGCTTCTAACCCATCGGAGCAAATTGTGCCAGGTATGTTTGTGAAGGTAAACGTCAATTTGGAGGCCAATAATAGTGCTATTATGATACCAACCAATGCCATTGTTCCGGTATTGAAAGGTAAAAAAGTATATGTTAAACGGAATGGTAAGGCCCAGGAAGTGATGATCACAACTGGTTTGCGTACCGACGATCGTGTAGAGATTTTGGAAGGTTTACAGCCTGGTGATTCCTTAATTACTTCGGCCATCATTACTTTAAAACCAAATATTGCCGTTAGAGTTAACTGACCAGTATTTTAAAGAAACCTCACTTATCCGTCTATTGACATTTACAAACAATGAGTATTTCAACCTTATCCATCAAGCGTCCGGTATTAGCTATTGTAATGAATTTGCTCATTATACTCTTTGGCTTTTTAGGATATAAGTATTTGGGGATGCGGGAGTTTCCCTCTATTGATCCTCCGGTAGTATCTATCCGTACCAGTTATACGGGTGCAAATGCGGATATTATCGAATCTCAAATTACGGAACCGATTGAAAAACAGCTTAATAGTATTGAAGGGATTAAATCCATCAGTTCCACGAGTAGCCAAGGAGCTAGTCAAATAACACTCGAGTTTGACATTGGTGTCGATATGGAACGTGCTGCTAATGACGTACGCGACAAAGTGGGCTCGGTCTCTCGTTCATTACCACAGGATTTGGATGGTCCTCCCATCGTTAGCAAAGCAGATGCCAACTCTGAACCGATCATTGTACTTACATTTACCAGTGATACCCGCTCCCATTTAGAGGTGAGTGACTATGCCGAAAATGTCATTGTGCAG
>CAXBLH010000209.1:0-9202 GCA_963976315.1 uncultured Dyadobacter sp. | reverse complement strand
TCAGGATCTACAAAAACGGATACTCGAATATTTGCTGCTTTAAATTCTTGTACCAAGTCAATCAGTTCCGATTTGTTTTTGACCGTATCCCAACCAGCGTTGGAGGTAATGGCATGTAGGGCATCAGGCACCAGTGTAACTTGTTCCGGCTTTGTAGCTAATACCAAGTCCACAAATTTTCTTTCGGAAGGGTTACCTTCAATATTAAATTCTGTGGTCACAATTTCTTTCAAATCATATACATCCTGGTAGCGAATATGCCTTTCGTCGGGTCTTGGATGGACAGTTATTCCTTGTGCTCCAAAACGCTCGCAATCCAGAGCTACTTTTAAAACATTTGGATTGTCACCACCACGTGAGTTTCGCAGGGTTGCTATTTTGTTGATATTTACGCTTAGGCGAGTCATAATGTTAAGTTTAAATAGTAGTAGAGTACTAAAATAGCGCCCACCGTCATCTTTTAAAACGATTCGTGTAACTTTGTTGTTTATTTACAAATTTAGTATTCGTTGAAACTAAATTAACGTTTTCATTTATAATATTTATAGATCATGTCATTAAAAAGTCAGGTAGAGTCGGGTATAAAAGATGCCATGCGTGCCAAAAACCAAGATACACTCCGTGCACTTCGTGCGATTAAATCATTGATTTTACTAGAAGAAACCAAAGGGGCGTCTACTGGTGAGTTGTCGGCTGATGATGAAATAAAGCTTTTGACCAAAGCTGCAAAACAAAGAAGAGAATCCGCGGAAATATATAAAGCCCAAGGTCGGCCCGACCTGCTGGAAAAGGAAGAGGCAGAATTGGCTATCATCGAGCAATTTTTGCCAAAACAATTGACAGAAGAGGAAGTGAAGGCAAAATTGGTTGAGATTATTGCTAAAGTTGGAGCAACCGGACCTTCGGATATGGGTAAAGTGATGGGTGTAGCTACCAAAGAATTGGCTGGATTAGCTGATGGAAGGCTTATTTCTTCAACAGTGAAGTCTTTGCTTGCATGAAATTAGTGGATGTGCTCATCCTGTTGCCATTGTTATGGGGCGCTTTGCATGGTTATCGCAAGGGGTTGCTCATAGAAATTATTGGTATTCTTGGGATGGTTGCAGCAATGGTATTAGGCTTTAAATTTTTGGGGTTAGGTATGGAAATACTAACCCCTTATTTTAGTGATACCATGGCCAAAAGAATCTTACCATATATTGGTTTCTCTTTAATATTCTTTCCAACCATTTTTCTTTTGAACCAATTCGGGTATGCTATAAGGAAAACCATTAGGTATTCCATTTTAGGTATGTTTGATCGTTTTGCTGGAGCTATGGTCGGGGTATTTACTTGGGTTTTTGGGATAAGTGTTTTCTTTTGGTTGGTCAATTTGGTAGGAATAGACATCCCCGAACATAGAACCACCGATACCTATCTTTATCCAATAGTAGTACCCGTAGCCCCTAAAATTATTGACAAAGGGTTGCAATGGATGCCCAAAGGAACGGAATTGGTCCAAGAATGGAAAGAAAGGTACCTGTCCGATAAAGACCAACCAGAATCAGAGGAGGAATAGGTTTTAGAAGGAAGCTTTATCACGAATGATTTGATAAGGCTACTTTTATTGGCGGCACGCAGCCGCAAGTAGTAAGTTAAAAATCGCTTTCAGGAAGCATCCTTCAACCTACAACCTAAACAAATCCTGATAAAGTCTCCTATTAATTAACAGCCTCTAAATTGATTTTCAATATCTTTGTGGCAAAAAGACAAATAAAGTAATAATGACTTCGGAAAAGACAGATATTCGTAAATTGAGTTTGGAGCAACTTAAAAGCTGGATGGTAGAGCGTGGGGAGAAGGCTTTTAGAGCCAAACAGATTTATGAATGGCTTTGGAAAAAATCAGCTTTATCTTTTGAAGAAATGACCAATTTGTCGAAAGTGACTCGTGAACTTTTAGATAGTCATTTTGTAATCAACGGAGTGGGTACTGCCAAGAGCCAGCAAAGCAATGATGGTACTATCAAATCGGCATTTAGATTGTTTGACAGTCATTTGGTAGAAGGTGTTTTGATACCAGCTTCCGACCGTATGACCGCTTGCGTAAGTAGCCAGGTGGGTTGCTCGCTAACGTGTAAATTCTGCGCTACGGGGTATATGGAGCGCAAAAGGAATTTGGATGCTGCCGAAATTTACGATCAAGTGGTCGCTATTGCACGACAAGCAGATCAAAGTTTTGGAAGTCCGCTTACCAATATCGTGTATATGGGAATGGGTGAGCCCTTACTCAATTATCAAAACGTACTAAAATCAATAGATTATATTACTTCCCCAGAAGGTCTTAATATGTCGCCTAAGCGCATCACTGTTTCGACCGCAGGGATTGCGAAAATGATAAAAAAACTGGGTGACGATGAGGTTCGGTTCCGGTTAGCACTTTCGTTACATGCTGCCAATGACGAGAAAAGAAATCAAATTATGCCCATTAATGAATCTAATTCGTTGGAGAACTTGGCAGAGGCTTTGAATTACTTTTATCGAAAAACTGGGAACAGAATTACTTTTGAATATATCGTTTTTAATAATTTTAATGATACCCTTCAAGATGCGAAAGAATTGTGGGAGTTTACCAAAAAGGTGCCTGCTCGTGTAAATATTATCGAATATAACCCGATTGCCGAGGCAGATTTTAAAAATACTGCTACCGACAAGCTGGATAAGTTTGCAGCCTATTTGGAAAACAAAGGGGTTTCGGTACATGTTCGTCGGAGTAGGGGTAAAGACATTGACGCTGCCTGTGGCCAGCTGGCTAATAAAGAGGCCGCTGCTTGAAATAATTCAAAGAAAAACTCATAAATATGATTTTTTTAAGAGTTTGAAGAATGAATTAACAATTTCTTAATATTGCAACGGTTTAGTATCAGTAGCTTTGTGTCGCTTTTTGATTGGAGCCTTTGGAAGGTGCTTTCAAACAGCGAATTGAAAAGTAGCGTATTAAAGAGTACTCTTATTACTGCTTGTTAACTTCTTTTGTCTCACTAATTTTTAAATAGCATGTTTGGTCTTGAAACCGACATTTTCCTTCTTCTTGCTTTTAGTATTTTAGCTGCTTGTGCCTTTGAGTTTGTCAACGGTTTTCATGATACGGCCAATGCTGTTGCAACCGTAATTTATACGAATTCTTTAAAACCAAATGTTGCTGTTGTCTGGTCTGGTTTTATGAACTTTCTGGGTGTGTTTTTTGGAGGTATTGCAGTGGCAATGGGCATTGTTAATTTGCTCCCCGTAGAACTACTCATCGACCAGAACGTCTACCATAGTGTCGCCATGATATTCTCCCTCCTTTTCAGCGCGATAATCTGGAACTTAGGTACCTGGTATTTTGGACTTCCGAGTTCAAGTTCACATACCTTAATTGGTTCCATACTTGGAGTGGGTTTGGCGTTTACTTTTATGCCAGAGAATAATAAGGGCGTTGGTGTTAACTGGGGAAAGGCAAAGGAATTATTTATGTCGTTGCTCACTTCTCCCATTTTTGGTTTTGCACTTGCCATTATCTTAATGTTTATGCTCCGCCGGTTATTGAGCAAAACCTTGCGTGAAGAGGTATTCAGCGAACCTAAGAAAAACACGCCTCCACCCATCTGGATTCGTGCCATCTTAATTGGAACTTGTACTTTGGTAAGTTTCTTCCATGGTTCCAATGACGGTCAAAAGGGAGTAGGATTGGTGATGTTGATATTAATTGGTATCGTTCCTGCGCAGTTCGCCCTGGATAATTCTGTGGATCCCGTAGGAATGAAGTCTGAATTGATAAAAATAGAACAGGTAATTTCAAGAATAGATGTAAGCCAGCTTTCGGCTTCTGATAAGGACTATGTAGCTACCATGAAAGCGGAGTTTGACATATTAGAAAACTTGATTAGCAAACCAATGGTAGATCATAAGATGCAGGAAAGCGACCGTATGGAAGCGCGTCGGGCTTTGTTGTTGATCAGCCGGGGTTCAAAATCTTTGTTAGAAAATAATGATGTTAATTTGAGTGATGCCGATAAGGCGTTTTTGAAAGAAAATGCTGTGAGCGAGTCGGGAATTCGCCGGTTTACGGACTATGCGCCTAACTGGGTCATATTAATGATTTCTCTTTCACTGGGACTAGGTACAATGGTAGGTTGGAAACGAATAGTGGTAACCATTGGTGAAAAAATTGGAAAGCAACATCTTACGTATGCTCAAGGTGCGTCTGCCGAATTAGTAGCGGCTAGTACCATCGGAGTTTCCTCATATCTTGGTTTACCAGTGAGTACAACCCACGTTTTATCTTCTGGTATTGCGGGTTCTATGGTAGCAAGTAAAGGGGTTAAGAACTTACAAGCTGGTACGATCAGAAATATTGTAATTGCGTGGGTATTAACATTGCCTGTGACGATGTTTTTATCGGGTTCCCTCTATGCATTTTTCCGTTGGGTATTGTAATAACATATAATACGACCTGCTAACTGCCTACTGGGTTGGCCCTCGCAACAGTTCTGGTAACGCTATTTTAGCCCCTTACCAACTGCGTGACTTTCAATTAAAGACCAGTATACTAATAAAGCCGAATAGTAAATATTAGAGGGTCTGGAGTAATACTAATGCTTGACCGAATAAAACGACAACCTTATTTTTTGGGTTGTCGTTTTATATTTAACAACATTGGGTTTAGCTTTAAAGGGGATGGTTCCTGTTGCAAGTTTGGTCAATATTCTTTGCTGTAAAGGGGATTTTATAGCGCTAATAAATCGACCTTTTTGTTTTTGAAGTCTATATTATCGTAATTAGACACAGAATTTTAATTCTTATTAATTGTTAATTATCCAATTTTAATGACAACGATCGAAGAACAAGTTGGCCGATATGGATATGTGACCGAAAAGGTTGCTAGTGATATTGATCTTATTGCAGAAATAAACAAGCTTAAAAAAGAGAAAAATGCCGTTATTCTTGCGCATTATTATGTTGATGGTGCAATTCAAGATTTGGCAGATTATATAGGGGATAGTTTAGGGCTTTCACAACAAGCAGCGGCTACAGAAGCCGATATGATTGTTTTCTGTGGTGTTCATTTTATGGGCGAAACTGCCAAAATATTAAGCCCTCATAAAAAAGTAGTAATTCCAGATTTAAATGCTGGTTGCTCTCTGGCAGACTCTGCTCCGGCTGATAAGTTTGCTGCTTTTAAAGCATTACATCCCGACCATATCGTGATAAGTTATATCAATTGTTCGGCAGAAATTAAGGCACTTACAGACATTGTTTGTACATCCTCTAATGCGCTTCAAATTGTAAATAGCTTGCCTAAAGATCAGAAAATAATATTTGCGCCAGATGCTAATTTAGGTAGATATGTTGCCCATAAAACGGGTCGAGAAATGGTACTTTGGGATGGTGCTTGTATCGTTCATATTGATATTTCTCGAGAGAAATTGGCTAAGATTAGAGCGGAAAATCCGGATGCATTACTCATCGCACATCCAGAGTGTAAAGAGGATATTCTGCTTCAATCAGATTTTGTAAGCTCTACCACTGGTTTATTGAAATTTGTAAAGGAGTCGAGCCATGATAAGTTTATAGTAGCTACCGAGGCGGGTATTTTACATAAAATGAAGCAATCCGTGCCGGACAAGAAATTGATACCTGCTCCGGGTTCTGACAATAATACTTGTGCGTGTTCGGAATGCCCTTATATGAAAATGAATACGTTGGAAAAAGTATACAATGCTTTGAAATTCGAACAACCTGAGATTATTGTACCTGAAGCTACTCGTTTGAAAGCCTATGAATCAGTGGCAAGAATGCTTGAACTGAGCAAAGGGATTTGACAAGTTTTTGAATGAAATAAGAGACCTTATTACGAATGCTATCTGTACGCCAATTTTATTCGGAAGTTTGGCACTGGAAAAGGCAATGCTATCCATTTTTAGGTACACCTGAAAGCCGATGGCCTTGTACAGCATGCAGATAGCGTCGTAAAAAAGTCTGAGGTTTAAAGCATTTTTCTGACATCACACCAATAATTTTTCATGCCACAGTTTGATTTTCTTGTAATAGGATCGGGTATTGCCGGGCTAAGCTATGCTGCAAAGCTTGCTAGGCATTTTGAAAAAACAGATCAGGACATCTCCATTGCTGTAATCACAAAGGTGCGAGCTGATGAAACCAATACCAAATATGCCCAAGGTGGCATTGCGGTGGTATGGGCCGAATCGGATAGCTTCGAAAAGCACATTGAAGATACCATGGATGCTGGAGATGGCATTAACAAACGTAATATTGTTGAAATTGTGGTGAAAGAAGCGCCACAACGCATTCAGGAACTTATCGATTATGGTACCCGCTTTGATAAAGAAAATGGCGGAGATTATGATTTGGCCAAAGAAGGTGGCCATTCGGATAATCGGATATTACATTTTAAGGATATCACTGGAGCCGAAATCGAAAGAGCGCTTTTGGAAGAAGTAAACCGGCATAAAAATATCCAAATTTTCACCCACTACTATGCGGTGGAGCTGATTACCCAGCATCAGTTGGGTGCAACTATATACCGTTATCACGACGATATTAATTGCTATGGTGCTTATGTCCTAAATCGTAAAACCCATCAGGTTGAAAAATTTCTGGCAAAAACTACCCTGCTGGCCACAGGTGGAATCGGGAATATCTACCAAAGTACTACCAATCCAACCATTGCCACTGGAGATGGTATTGCGATGGCTTACCGCTCCAAAGGGATTTGTGATAATATGGAGTTTATCCAGTTCCATCCCACCAGCTTATACCAACAAGGTAAAAAGCCTTCTTTCCTAATTTCAGAAGCAGTTCGAGGCTTTGGTGGTATTTTAAAACATGCCGATGGACGGACTTTTATGGAAAACTATGACCCGCGGCTGTCACTTGCTCCACGGGATATTGTAGCCAGAGCCATTGACTCAGAAATGAAGAAAAATGGGGTAGATCATGTGTTTCTGGACGTGCGCCATCTCGATTATGAAAAGTTCCTGGAACATTTTCCCAATATTACCCAGTACTGTCTGGATTTGGGGATTGACGTTCGTGTGGAGATGATTCCAGTTGTTCCTGCCCAACATTATATGTGTGGTGGTATTCGGGTGGATGAGTTCGGGAAAACCAATATCAATTACTTATATGCCGTGGGGGAATGCGCGGCTACCGGCTTGCATGGTGCTAATAGGCTTGCTTCAAACTCGTTGTTGGAAGCGGCTGTCTTTGGACACCGTGCTTATGAAAGTGCAGTGGCTGAATTTCACCAAGCGGTATTACCAGACGGGCTTCCTGAGTGGGACGATTCGGGTACTACGCATCCAGAGGAAAATGTTTTGGTAACGGAAATGACCAGAGAGCTTAACAGTATAATGTCCAATTATGTAGGTATTGTTCGAACGGATCGACGTTTGAAACGTGCCTACGACCGTCTGGAGCTCTTGCATAAAGAGCATGAACAACTCTATAAGGAATCGAAAATTTCTGTTCCGATTTGTGAATTAAGGAATATGATTAACGTTGCCTATTTGATTATCAAAATGGCCATGGCTCGTCGCGAGAATATCGGTTTACATTACAATAGCGATCATCTAAAAGGTGCCCAAGCGATTGGAAGTAATAGAAATTAGAAGGTAGGGGTTAGAATCTTTTATTTAAAGGTAAAAGGAGGCAGCCGACAGAAAATTAAGCAGTAAGCAATAAGCAGTAGGCTTTAAGCTATATGCAGTAAGCTATAAGCTAGCCGCCTCCTTTAACATTCCACTTTTAACTTTTAACGGCTAACTCCCTAACCCCTAATCAAGCAAACTCAATACATCTTCTTTGGATAATGACTTCATGAAACCTTCTTCGGTGGAAATTAGCTCGTCGGCGAGTTGTTTTTTAGATTTTTGAAGTTCTAGAATTTTCTCTTCAATGGTATTTTTGGTAATGAATTTATAAGTAAATACCGTCCGATCCTGGCCGATGCGATGGGCACGATCTATGGCTTGTGCTTCAATGGCTGGGTTCCACCATGGATCCAATATGAATACATAATCCGCTGCTGTTAAATTCAGCCCTAAACCACCCGCTTTTAAGGAAATCAGGAATAGCCTTAGTTTTGGTTGGGTTTGGAAATTTTCCACTTGGGCTTGTCGATCTTTGGTAGCGCCGTCGAGATAAGCATAATTGATGGCCTTATTATCCAAATATTCTCGGAAAAGATCAAGGTGTTTAATGTATTGGCTGAAAATCAATATTTTGTGATCTTCACTGATAATAGTTTCAATTTTGTGAATCACATCCTCAAATTTTCCAGAACCCTCCTGATAATCTTTATCAATCATTTTGGGGTGATTGGCCAGCTGACGCAATTTGGTTAAGCCTTGTAAAACGGCAATATGTGATTTAGAAAATCCTTCATTATCAATACTTTCCAAAATTAAATTCCGATAATAAGCTTTTGACTCTTCGTAAACCTTTTCCTGTTCCTCCGTCATTTCGGAGTAGGTAATATGCTCCACCTTTTCTGGTAAGTCAGTGGCAACCTGAGACTTATTTCTTCTAAGTATAAAAGGTTTTATAAGGCTATACAAACGTTGTGTTTTCTGTGTATCATTTTTCTTTTCAATTGGAATTTGAAACTCTTCTCTAAAAAACGACTGTGTTCCAAGCAATCCCGGGTTGACAAACGACATCTGTGACCACAGATCCAACGTACTATTTTCAATGGGAGTACCCGTTAAAATAAGTCGATGCGCCGCATTTAACTTTTTTACTGCTTTGGTAATAATTGAACTCGGATTTTTGATGGCCTGCGATTCGTCCAGAATAACATAATTGAACCGAAACGACTTTATGATATCTATATCAATCCTTATGATTCCATAAGAAGAGATAATTAGGTCATAATTGGCAAACTGAGCCGGATCTTTTTCTCGATAGGTACCATTATAAAGCAGGATATTAAGGTTTGGAGTGAATTTTTGTGCTTCCAAAATCCAATTGTATAAGAGCGACGTAGGCATAATTAGCAGCGATGGTTCCGTCACCTTTGCCTCTTTCTGTGATTGCAGTAAGGCCAATGTTTGCACCGTTTTACCAAGCCCCATATCGTCGGCCAAGCAACCTCCAAGTTTGTATTCATTCAAGAAATTCATCCAGTCAAATCCTGCCTTTTGATAGGGTCGTAACGTGCC
>CAXBLH010000208.1:0-9213 GCA_963976315.1 uncultured Dyadobacter sp. | reverse complement strand
TTTTGAGGGCCAATGTAAGGTTGTAACAAATACGAAAGACCCGCCTCGGCAGCTTCCGCGGCTGTTTTTTCTAAATTTTTGGTGGTATCGGCATGGCTAGAGACAATGGTCATACCTAGCTCATCCATATAAGTTTTGAATTCTTTGGGAGACATGCCCCAAAATATCCCTTGATCACCTTGATAGCTTTCAATTTTCTTATATCCTAGATCTGCTATTTGTTTTAATATACCTTTTGGATCAGCACCAATGACATCGCGAACACTGTATAATTGCAATCCAAAATCAGGAATGGATGGAGCACCGGAATTGGCACCACCAATTGCGGTAGAATCCGCAGATTCACCGTTTTGAGTAGACGTACCACAGGCAGTAATTGACCAAACCAAAGAGCCAGCCGCTGCTGCGCCAGCAGACTTTAAAAATAATCGACGATTGAAAGACATAAATTGATGTTAAATATTAAAAGAAATCACCTTTAAAACCATTTAGTGTAAATGGTTTTAAAGGTTTTATACAAATTAAAATAAAAAACAGAATTGATCTACTCCATTTTTGCTAATAATATTCGTGTAGTTACCAGTAGCTGGCCTAAGTGCCTCTGCGTATGCTCGGCAGCGTGAAAAAGTAGACCTAGTTGCGTAGATGGTACCATAGATCGGCCTACGTAGCATACTTCTGTTAAGTTGCTGGTGTTAACGGTTTTTAAATGGGAAATGGATATCTGAATTTGCTCGGCGACTGATTTGTACAATGAGTTGTAATTACAATCGGGGTATAGCTCCTGGCCTTCCTCTTTAAGGTATTGAAACTGAGCTTCTGAAAGTGATCCTCCCATAGAATAGGTGAAGAGCCTATCCAGAATTCCTTTTATATGCTGCATATGAAAGCCAATTGAAGCAATACCATGTGGCCGTTCCCATAGTATTTGATTGGGGACTTTATTTCTTAGTTCGCCCAATTCTTCCAATGCTTGTAAAAGAGCATGTGCTACTGGCTGCAAAGTGGGAGGGACTCCTTCAATAGGCCCCCTCAGCCAAACTTCCATTTTGGTGGTTGAATTCATATACGAAAATAACGACAAAAGGAGCTTAATTACAAGCTCCTTTTGTCGTTATTTAATAAATTCTATTAAACAATTTATTATTGTTTCGCTATATCAATTTGTACTGGCTTCCCTTTAATGGTATTGCCATCCATAGCACGTAATACTGTTTTGGCATCACGGTCAGGGACATCAACAAAAGTAAATTTGTCATAAATATCAATGGCACCAATTGTTTTTCCAGGAATATTGGATTCTCCAGCAATTGCTCCTACGATATCTTTTGGAAGAATATGGTCTTTACGGCCTAAGCTAAGGAATAAGCGAGTCATACCAGCTTCTGGTGCAGCTCCTTTTTTGGAATCGCCACCACGGCCACCACCTTCACTTCTTCTTTCGAAACGATCACCGCCACTACTAGCTCCACGGCGTTCGCCACGGTCAAAACGGCTACCGCCACGACGGTCATCGCCACCACGGCTTCTACGATCGTAACGATCAGATCCTCCTCCTTCACGACGTTCTCCACCGCGTCTTTCTTCCCATGCCAAATTGCCATCAGAGTATTCGTTTTTCTGAACACCCATAATTTGTTTTGCCATTGCACCCACAATTTGCTCCGTAGTGAAGCCACTATGGTGAAGCATTTCTAGAACATCCTCAAACAAATCCAATTCACCAGAGTTGATTGTAGAGGAAACGCTTTCTACAAAACGTGCCTTACGTACTCCAATAATGTCTTCGTAAGAAGGTATTACGCCCTTTTCGATTTTAACTTTCGTGTAATTTTCAATTTGGCGAAGACGGAATTTTTCGTCTCTTGCCACCAATGAAAACGCTTTACCAGACATACCAGCACGGCCAGTACGACCGATACGGTGTACGTAATACTCTTCGTCCAATGGTATATCATAATTGATAACTCCATCAAGTCCACTCACATCAATTCCACGAGCCGCAACGTCGGTAGCAACAAGAATAGTAGTAACACCAGCCTTAAATTTGCTCATTACATTGCTTCTCTGTTGTTGGCGTAAGTCACCATGAATACCTTCTGATGCGTACCCACGTAATTGTAATTCTTCTACAATTTCGTCCACTTTTCTTTTGGTATTACAAAAAACCAAAAGAGATTTAAGGTGGTACATATCTATTAGGCGAGTCATAACCTCAACTTTGGCCTGAGGCTTAACTTCGTAACAAACTTGTTCGATATTTTGATTGGTAAGTTCATTTCTTACCACTTTAATTAAAATCGGATCGTTCAAGAAACGCTTGGTGATCGACATAATTGGCTTCGACATGGTCGCAGAGAATAGTATCGTCTGGCGATCTTCAGGCATTTCAGCAAGGATACTTTCGATATCTTCACGGAAACCCATGTCAAGCATTTCGTCAGCTTCATCCAAAACCATCATTCTAACTTCGTTGAATTTCAAGGTTTTGCGTTCCATATGGTCCATCACACGGCCAGGTGTACCAACCACGATATGAACTCCCTTTTTAAGAGATCTTATTTGACGATCAATGGAGTCACCACCGTAGATAGCCTCTATTTTAATGCCACGTTGGAATTTAGCTAAACGGCCTATTTCTTCCGAAACTTGTACAGCTAATTCGCGAGTAGGGCATAAGACAAGGGCTTGAACAGAATTAGATGTAATATCTATTCTTTCCAAAACAGGTATCCCGAAAGCAGCGGTTTTACCTGTACCCGTTTGAGCTTGACCTATAACATCAGATCCTTGTAGCACCGCAGGAATTCCTTGTGCTTGAATTGGCGAGGGTTTCTCAAAACCCATTTCCGTCAAAGCTTTAAGGATATTTTCTGATAGTCCAAGCTCCGAGAAATTTTCGATAATTTCAGTTGTCATTCTTATTATTGTTATTATATAATTCTAAAAGGATAAATACAGGGTACTGTTTTTCATAACTATCCAAAGGGATAGAAAGTCAAATTTTAGCACATAATTCAAAGGCACAGCAAATTTGTTAGAAATCTCTAACTTGATATTGTCGCCATTTTTATACTGTAAATTAAAGGGATTGTGCAAAGCCCACCACAAACAATCCGTGGGGCTCTGCATATTGGATGCGGTAAAACCAACCGGACAATTTAAAAGGTTGGGTGGTCAATCGATGACCTGTACCGAAAAGAAGCAGAGAAGCGAACGGATGTTCGTTCAAATTTTATGCAAAAGTAATGAAATAATATCAAAAGTCAATCTTTTGCTGTAAAATAAATTGTAATATTTTGAGAATATAACTTTCCTTTTAAGTTCATTGGCCTTTCTGGTTAGTATAGTTATAAGTTAGCTAGAAATAGTTATAAAAGCCTTTTGGGTAATACTCGTAACTAGTTTGGAGCTCCTATTCTATTGATAGTAAGTATAATAGTTTAGTGAAGCAGTAGTTTATCCTCGTGATTCGCCATTTTATGGTTAACCCAAAAACACAAGCAGCCATACTTTTTTACAAAAGGATAATTTTGTGTTTTTGGGTTAAAGGCACTTTTTTTTGGGCGTAGGGCTAAGCCAAAACTTTCTCCACTGAAACCAGCGGTAGATTCCATGCCGAGGATACGCCCTCGAGCACAACCTCGCCTGCTACAATGTTTAGCCCTTTTTTCAGTTCTAGGTTTTCATTGCAGGCCTTTTTCCAGCCTTTATTCGCTAACTGAACGGCATACGGTAAGGTTGCATTGGTGAGTGCTGTGGTAGAGGTGTTAGGTACTGCGCCGGGCATATTCGCTACACAATAATGCACAATACCGTCTATTTCAAAGATAGGATCTTCGTGGGTTGTGGCATGTGAAGTTTCAAAACAACCGCCTTGGTCAATGGCCACATCCACCATCACGGTGCCGGGTTGCATCAGTTTAAGCATATCTCGGGTGATCAAGAAGGGGGCCTTTGCACCTGGAATTAGAACACCACCTATAATTAAGTGTGCTTGTTTGATTTGCTCTTTGATGCTATAAATATTAGACATCATGGTATTTACGTTTTCTGGCAAAATTTCGTCTAGGTACCGTAGTCTAGACAAGTTTACATCAATGATAGTAACGCTGGCTCCAAGTCCAGCTGCCATACGAGCAGCCATAGTGCCTACTATTCCTCCTCCTAACACGAGTACGTTTGCAGGTTTTACACCGGCTACTCCCCCCAGCAGAATTCCATATCCTCCATATGTTTTTTGAAGATATTTAGCGCCTTCTTGAATAGACATTTTACCCGCCACTTCGCTCATTGGGATGAGTAATGGTAGGCTCCTATCCAGCTTTTCCACCGTTTCGTATGCAATGCATATTGCTTTACTTTTGATCATGGCCTTTGTTAAAGCTTCTGAAGCAGCAAAGTGGAAGTAGGTAAAAACAATTTGATTCTCTTTAATTAAATCATACTCTGGGGCAATGGGCTCTTTGACTTTGATGATCATATCGGCAATGGCATACACCGCTTCAATGGTCGGCAAGAGCTGCGCACCCGCTTCTATAAATTGCGCATCAGAAAACCCACTTCCCAGCCCAGCGCCTTGTTGGATAAATACGGTATGTCCTTCTGCAATAAACTCTGCAACGCCAGCGGGGGTTAAGGAAACTCTATTTTCATAGGTTTTAATTTCTTTGGGTATGCCAATATTCATCGTTTGTAAATTATGAGAGATGTTATAACTAAATATCTGCCATAAAATTAAGATGTCAGGAAAATATTTTCTGTATTAGGTTAAAAAATCAGAAAAATAAACTAGCTGGTACATTTATATTAGATATTATTACCTGTTGGGATTAATTTTAAAGTTTTTTTTAGAAAAAAGTAAGTTTTATGATGCCAGACGCTATTGATAAGAAAATATTAAAAAGACTGCAATCGAATGCTAGGCTTACCATTAAGGAAATTGCCACCGAAATTAATTTGTCGGTGACACCAGTTCATGAACGGATAAGAAAGCTGGAAAAAGAAGGTTATATAGACCGGTATGTGGGCCTGTTAAACCGTAAAAAGTTAGGACAATCCTTGCTTGTCTATTGTAATGTAACTTTGGATAAACAACAAAAAGAAAATTTTGAGGATTTCAATCTGGCAATTAAAGATATGGAAGAAGTGCTTGAATGTTCGTTAGTATCGGGTAATTTTGACTATATATTGAAAATTGTGGTTCAAGATGCCGACAGTTTCAATACATTTTATCAACATAAACTTTCTGTACTGAAAAGTGTGTTGCATATAAGTAGTTACTTCGTGATTTCTGAAATTAAAAATTCAACTGAGATATCTTTTTGATAATCAGTACTTAATAATATGAATAAAAATATAAAAGACGGCCTCAATTTGATGTCAAAGGTAACCGGAAAGCGGGCATGGAATGCAGTTCAAATATTAGGAAGCTATTTTTATTCAAAGATTACCAGAAAAGCTACTCACTGGGGAATGCCAATTGCTATCTCTTTTGAGCCAACTACCTCCTGTAATTTGCGTTGTCCAGAATGTCCTAGTGGTTTAAGATCCTTCACTAGGCCTACGGGTATGATGGAAGAGGGACTTTATAAGCGAACTATTGATGAACTGGCCGACAGGTTATTATATCTCATTTTTTACTTTCAAGGCGAGCCCTACTTGCATCCCAAGTTTTTCGACTTAGTGGAGTATGCCAGTCGGAAGGGGATTTATACAGCCACCTCCACCAATGCCCATTATTTGAACGATGAGAAATCAAAAAGGACGATCGAGTCTGGGTTGGACCGCTTGATTATTTCTATTGATGGAACTACACAGGATGTTTACCAACAATACCGAGTAGGGGGGGATCTCGAAAAAGTAATAGCAGGGACCAAAAATATTATTAAATGGAAAAGAGCACTTAAATCGAGTACTCCGCATGTTATTTTTCAGTTCTTAGTGGTAAAACCAAATGAGCATCAAATCGCAGAGGTGCATAAGCTGGCAGAAGAGCTCGGAGTCGATGAAGTAGGTTTAAAAACGGCTCAAATTTATGATTATGAAGAAGGTTCGGATCTAATACCAACCATTGATAAGTATTCTCGCTATAAAAAGAATGAGGGGGGGAGCTATTCTATCAAAAATAAGTTTATTGACCATTGTTGGAAAATGTGGCATTCCTGTGTGATTACATGGGATGGAGCAGTAGTTCCTTGCTGTTTTGATAAAGATGCCGAATATAAGCTGGGCGATATGAAACAGGAAACTTTTAAGCAACTTTGGAAAGGTCCAAAATACCAAAAATTCAGATCCTCCCTCATAAAGTCGCGATCTGAAATTGAAATGTGTAAAAACTGTACGGAGGGAACTCAGGTTTGGGCGTGAAACATATAGGTTTATTCCCGATTACAAAAAATTAATTAATTATTAATTTTTTGTAATCCTTTGATTTTCAGAAGTTAGATTATTAATCTTGTAAGTCCGTGGAACATTTTTTGGTGAATTGGTTCTAATAACGGAAATTTGACATCTGGTAACTCACAATAGTCATGGGCAAAGTAATTGCAATTGCAAACCAAAAAGGAGGAGTTGGTAAAACAACCACAGCGATAAATCTGGCAGCGAGTTTGGCTGCACTGGAATTTCGAACTTTAATTATCGATGCGGATCCACAGGCAAATTCTACCTCAGGATTAGGTTTTAATCCGCAGGATATGCAAAATAGTATTTACGAATGCATGATAGAGCAGGTGGAAACTGTGGATATTATCATGGAAACGGATTTTCCTAATCTGCATCTTATACCCTCCCATATCGATTTGGTAGGAGCGGAGATTGAAATGATCAATTTAAAGGATCGGGAGCACCGCATGAAATATGCTGTTACCGAAATTAAAGAGCTATATGACTTTATTATAATTGACTGCTCTCCCTCTCTGGGTTTAATTACCATTAATAGCTTAACTGCTGCAAATTCGGTTATCATTCCCGTGCAATGCGAATATTTTGCATTAGAAGGTTTGGGTAAATTGCTTAATACCATTACAATTATTCAGTCACGGCTGAATACTGATCTAATTATTGAAGGTATATTGCTGACTATGTACGATTTAAGACTTCGTCTTTCCAATCAAGTCGTTAATGAAGTTACTAGTCACTTTCAGTCTTTGGTATTTAATACCATCATTCCAAGAAATGTTCGTATAAGTGAAGCACCAAGTTATGGGATTCCTGTGATGGCTCAAGATGCGGAGAGTAAAGGGGCTGTAAGTTATTTGAATTTGGCTAGAGAAATTCTTGAAAAAAATGGATTATTTTCATCCGATAATCAACTAGGAGTAAACTGACACACTTATCTGGAACGGAAGCGCATCTGATGGACAACAATAATAAAAATAAACGCATGACGGGGCTTGGAAGAGGTCTGGGAGCTTTGCTTCAGGACTCTGAAAAAGTAAATACCCCTCGTACCAACGCTCGGATCGCTTCGCAGGACGGTGTTGGAAATATGACCGAAATTGATTTAGATCAAATTGAGGCAAATCCTTTCCAGCCAAGAACAAAATTTGATCAGGAATCACTAATGGAACTTGCGGATTCCATAAAGGTTCAAGGAATTATCCAGCCCATTACGGTGCGACAATTAAATGCGAATCAATATCAAATAATATCGGGGGAAAGGCGCGTTCAGGCTTCTCGTTTGAATGGTATGGATCGTATCCCTGCTTATGTAAGAACTGCTAATGACCAGCAAATGCTGGAAATGGCACTGATAGAGAACATTCAACGGGAGAATTTAAATGCTATTGAAATTGCCCTAAGCTATCAAAGGTTGATTCTGGAATGCAGTTTAAAACAAGAAGAGTTGGGTGCCCGCGTTGGTAAAAACCGTACAACGGTGAATAATTATATTCGCTTGTTAAAATTACCTCCTGTAATACAGGCGGCATTACGAGATAGTAAAATAAGTATGGGACATGCCAGAGCCATTATTACTATCAACAACGATAATAACCAGTTAAAGATTTTTAATAAAACCATTGAAGATGGTTGGTCGGTACGAAAAGTAGAAGAAGAGGTAAGGAAATTAGGCATGATGTCTACTACTAATAATAGTTCTGCTAAAAAGACCACAATTAATCAAGAAATAAAGTCGTTACAATTTCAATTATCTTCTCACTTTGGGGCAAAGGTTTCTGTGAAATCCAACGCTGATAATAAAGGAGAAATTAAAATTCCGTTCACTTCCGAAGAGGAACTGAAACGGATTTTGGATACTTTAAAAATTTGAAATTTTGATGCAACGGTACTGGGTTTTGTCCTTATTATTATGTTTTGTTTCCATTATCGTTAAAAGCCAAGTGATTACGGCTGATACGGTGCAGCTAAATGCTGATAACTTGACGAAGGTAGACGCTACCATTAAAGCAACTATTGACTCGGTGGCCATGCTGAAAGGCAAAGCAAAGTTTATGCCAGTTCCCAAAACGGCAACTCGATTTGCCCTTATTCCTGGCGGTGGTCAAATTTATAACCGTGATTATTGGAAACTACCCATTATTTATTTGGGTATAGGTGGTGGGATTTATACCTATTATTTGAATAATTTGAAGTACAATGATTTCTTAACGGCCTACAAATCGTTTTATGATTTGAACAAACAAACCGTGGATGCCAATGGGGATATTGTTGATAATCCAGATTATGGGAAAATTATTGGTGAATCAACAAGACCGGTAATTGTTAGAGATTTGTTTAATACCAAACAGGAAATTGTAGAAGCCAATATTGATCAAATTAAGCGTCAGAAAAACTATTGGAGACGCAGTAAAAACTTGTCGATCATAGTTGCTGGGTTAATATATGGACTCACGATTGTTGAGGCCAATGTAGCAGCGCATTTAAAAACTTTTGATTTATCTGAGGATATAAGTTTGAATATTGGCCCTAAATTGCAGCAGCCAAAAATGATGAGCCCCACGCCTGGAATAAGGCTGGTTTTTAGTTTAAAGTAAGTGTTTAATTAAAAGTAGTATAGATGAATATATTGTTACTCGGGTATGGGAAAATGGGTAAAACCATCGAGCGAATAGCCGTTGAAAGAGGTCATACCATTGTAGGGAAGATTGATATTGGAAATAGAGCTGACCTTGATTCCTTGAAAAAAGAAGACGTGGATGTAGCCATCGAATTTAGTTCTCCTGAATCTGCATTTGAAAATATTACTTA
>CAXBLH010000207.1:0-9251 GCA_963976315.1 uncultured Dyadobacter sp. | reverse complement strand
TACTATCTCCATTTTTTTTACGGGAATATCTATTAGTTCAATGGCACGAAACAGAAAACAAACTGCATGAATACAAGAATACGAAACCAAATGCGAATCCCGTTTTGGGTATTTTATAAAAGTCAATAATAATTCAATAGGTAGCTTTTGAAATGGTACATCTTGTATAATTGTACGTATTTTAAGCAAATATTTCCCTTTGAATCATTACTAAAGCATGGAATCTAGAAGAGAGTTTATAAAAAAGGCCACCTTACTTACTGGTGCAGCAGGGTTTATGGGTACACTACCGGAGTCTATCCAAAAAGCGTTGGCTATTAATCCAGCCCCGGGGAGCACCTACAAAGATGCAGAACATGTGGTCGTACTTATGCAAGAAAACCGTTCCTTCGACCATGCATACGGAGCTTTGAAAGGAGTGCGAGGATTTAATGATCCCCGGGCAATAAAGCTTCCAAATGATAACTTGGTATGGCTACAAAAAAATGCATTTGGCGAAACACATGTACCATTTAGACTCAATATGCGGGAATCCAACGCCACTTGGATGGGTTCTCTTCCACACTCATGGACCAATCAGGTTGATGCTCGCAACCGTGGACAATATGACAATTGGCTAATCGCCAAACAGCCCGGTCATCCCGAATATCAGAAAATGCCCCTCACTCTAGGGTATTATAATCGAGAAGACATCCCATTTTATTATGCACTTGCGGATGCTTTTACGGTATGTGATCAGAACTTCTGCTCCGCCTTAACGGGTACTACCCCGAACCGGCTTTACTTATGGTCGGGTACCTTACGGGCGACACCCGATAGCGAGTCTCATGCCAATGTACTAAATGGAGACGTAACCGACGATAACGAGGCTAGCTGGAAGACTTTCCCAGAAAGGTTAGAAGAAAACGACATTTCTTGGAGAGTATACCAAAATGAATTAAGTATTAGAACTGGATTCGTTGGCGAAGAAGAAGAATGGCTTGCAAACTTTACAGATAGTCCCTTAGAATGGTTTAGCCAATACAACGTGAGGTTCCACACCGGTTACCAAAAATACCTTAGAAAAACTTTAGAAGATTTAAAATCAGAAATTCAGAAGTTAAAGAACCAATACCGCTCCACAGAAAAAAATACAGAAGTGGCCTACGGGCTAGAAAAGAATTTAGAAGAAAAAGGGCTTCTATATGAATTTCTAGACGCAGAATTAAAGGAGTGGAGCGAAGAAAAATTTGACCAACTTTCTGAATTTCATAAAAATATTCATAAAAAGGCCTTTACCACAAATGTCAACAACCCGGATTATCGAAAAATAACCACAGTGCAGTACCACGATGGGGATATCATACGTGAGGCAAAAGTACCCCAAGGAGATATATTGCATCAGTTTCGCTCGGATGTTGACAACGGCAAACTACCTGAAATATCTTGGCTTGTGGCACCAGAGAATTTCTCAGACCACCCCACTTCTCCATGGTACGGAGCATGGTATGTTTCGGAGGTTTTGGATATACTCACTAAGAACCCTGAGGTATGGAAAAAAACAATATTTATTCTCTGTTACGACGAAAACGATGGTTATTTCGACCACATACCTCCATTTAGTGTTCCCAATCCTTATAAAGAAAATACAGGAAAAGTTTCAGAGGGGATTGACCCAAGGGTAGAATATGCCACTTTGGAGCAAGAAATGAAAAAGAAAAGCAAAGAGGAAAGCCGCGACAGTCCAATAGGTCTTGGCTACCGTGTTCCACTCGTAATTGCGTCTCCTTGGAATAGAGGAGGAAAAGTTTTCTCGGAAGTTTCGGATCATACTTCCATTATCCAGTTTATGGAAACTTTTATCCAAGCAAAAACTGGAAAGCAAGTAAAGGAAGAAAATATTAGTCAATGGAGAAGGACTATTTGCAGTGACCTCACTGCCTCTTTTGCTCCTTATGACGGCGAAAAGGTACCCCTTCCTAAGTTTCTAAACCGTAAAGAGTTCATGGAAGGTATTCATAATGCCCAGTTCAAAAAGCTTCCACATGGTTTTAAAGCATTAAATGAGAACGAAATAAAATTAGTAAATGAGGATCCTTCGAAGTCTAAATTAATGCCAAAACAGGAATCCGGTATCAAAACCTCCTGCGCCATTCCGTACGAATTGTATGCTGATGGCGAATTATTAGC
Source organism: uncultured Dyadobacter sp. (assembly GCA_963976315.1). Classification (GTDB taxonomy): domain Bacteria; phylum Bacteroidota; class Bacteroidia; order Cytophagales; family Spirosomataceae; genus Dyadobacter. Next base: position 7,082 of record CAXBLH010000207.1, on the reverse strand, counting down.
TGACAAAAAAGCCTTTAAAATCACTTTTAAGTCAGGCAATGACATATTTGGCAATAGTTCATCAGGAAGCCCTTTTACTGTATATAGTAAGCATTATAGTGAGGATCCCGACCTTGCCATTCGTAAATACACGGTAAAGGCTGGAGATGCACTTGATGATGAATGGTTCATTGATGCTTTTAAAAATGAAGACTATGCCCTTTCCGTTCACGGTCCAAATGGTTTTTTAAGAGAATATACTGGAAATATAAATTCGGATATTCCTACAATTAGGTGTAAATATCAAAAAGACAGAAAAGGAAACATTACTGGAAATATTTTAATTGAATTAATAGCTAATAACCCAATTAATAAAACTAAAGTAAAAATTACAGACAACGCCTATAAGGCTAAAATACAGAACATAACGTTGCCCAAAGCAGCAACCTCAAACGTAATAGAATCCAAAATCATAGAACTCACCAAAAGTTTTAACTGGTATGATTTCACCGTAACAGTTGAAGGTAATACCCATTTTTCTCAGCGCTATGCTGGCCATGTTGAAACAGGGAATGAAAGTAAAACAGATCCTTTCATGGGAAGAGTTATTTAATCCGAACCCGGTAATGCCAAGTATGTGAGGAAGCGACCAATCATTGGATTTCAAGGATTGGTCGCTTCCTTTTTTTTCAGTAGACCTCATGATTACTAATCCAGACTCAAACTGACACTTTGTCACATATCATCACCTGATACCCTCTTGGTACGGGGTTTTTAAGTAAACTAGGAGAATCATCAATTACTGATGACTGAAACTGAAAAAAATTAATTACATAACTTATAATTTTTTAAAATGGGAAAAATAATTGGCATAGACTTAGGAACTACTAACTCCTGTGTGGCTGTCATGGAAGGTAATGAGCCTGTCGTAATAGCCAACAGCGAAGGAGCTCGCACTACCCCATCTGTGGTTGCATTCATGGATAATGGTGAGCGTAAGATCGGTGCGCCTGCCAAGCGTCAGGCAATCACCAATCCCAAACATACCATTAGTTCGATAAAACGTTTCATGGGGAAACAGTATAACGACGTAAGCAGCGAAATGAAAACGATTGCTTATAGCGTTGACAAAGGCCCTAACAATACACCAAGAGTACCTATTGGAGACCGTCTTTACACTCCACAAGAAGTTTCGGCTTTTATACTTCAAAAAATGAAGCAAACTGCTGAAGATTATTTAGGACAAGAAGTAACAGAAGCAGTAATTACGGTTCCCGCTTACTTTAATGATGCGGAACGTCAGGCGACTAAAGAAGCAGGACAAATAGCTGGTCTTGATGTGAAACGTATCATCAACGAACCTACTGCTGCTGCACTTGCTTACGGACTTGATAAGCAAAATCAGGATCTTAAAATTGCAGTATTTGACCTTGGAGGTGGTACTTTCGATGTATCAGTTCTGGAATTAGGAGATGGTATATTTGAAGTAAAAGCAACTGACGGTGATACGCACTTGGGAGGTGATGACTTTGACCAAGTAATCATTAACTGGCTGGCAGAAGAATTCTTGAAAGACGAAGCAGTGGATCTAAGAAAAGACCCAATGGCTTTACAACGTTTGAAAGAAGCAGCCGAAAAAGCGAAAGTGGAGCTTTCGAGTTCGACTCAAACGGAAATCAATTTACCTTATATATTCCCGGTAGATGGTATTCCTAAGCACTTGGTTCGTACGTTACCACGTGCAAAATTTGAACAATTGGCGGATACTTTGTTCCAAAGAATGTTGGAGCCTTGTAAAAGAGCCATGAAAAATGCTGGCTATTCTAATAGTGATATTTCTGAGGTTATCCTAGTGGGTGGATCTACACGTATTCCTCGTGTACAGGAAGAAGTGGAGAAATTCTTTGGAAGAAAACCTTCTAAAAATGTGAACCCTGATGAAGCAGTTGCCGTAGGTGCTGCTATTCAAGGAGGTGTATTAACGGGTGAAGTAAAAGATGTATTGCTACTTGACGTTATTCCTCTTTCACTAGGTATTGAAACATTGGGTGGCGTTTCTACCAAATTAATTGAAGCGAATACTACTATTCCTTCGAAGAAAACGGAAGTATTCTCTACAGCTGCTGACAACCAGCCTTCGGTTGAAATCCATGTATTGCAAGGAGAACGCCCTATGGCTACTCAAAACCGTACATTGGGCAGATTCCACTTATCTGATTTACCACCAGCACAAAGAGGTGTACCCCAAATCGAGGTAACTTTCGATGTAGATGCAAATGGTATTTTAAATGTATCAGCGCGCGATAAAGGAACGGGTAAAGAACAAAAAATCAGAATTGAGGCTTCTAGCGGTTTAACCGAAGAGGAAATCAATAAAATGCGTGAAGAAGCCAAAGCTAACGAAGCAACGGACAAAGCAGAACGCGAAAAAGTAGATAAAATAAATGCTGCCGACACCTTAATTTTCTCAACAGAAAAGCAATTGACGGAATACGGCGATAAACTTTCAGAAGGCAATAAATCTTCTATTGAAGGTGGTTTGACGGAGCTTAAAGCGGCTCATGCAGCTCAAAATATCGAAGGTATCGATGCTGCAATGGAAAAATTAAACGCAGCATGGCAAGCAGCAACCCAGGAAATGTACGCTCAAGGTGGCGGTCCTGAACAAGGTAACCCAGGAGCTCCTGGTGCTGGCTCGGAAGGTAGCAAACCAGAAGGTGCTGGTGCTGACAGTGCCGAAGATGTAACAGATGTTAACTTTGAGGAAGTTAAATAAACGCATCTCATTTATAATAAATCCCCATCCTCACCGGTGGGGATTTTTTTTGAAATTAGGTAACACTATGTGTCAAAAAATCATACGTAGCAGTACTTATTCCACACCTTATTTGCTGGCACCCTTTTTACATTGATTTGAATTGTAAACATTTAACTACTACCTTATGATTAGTATGGACTCAATGAAGAACGAACCCGAATTAATGTACTTGTCTCCCACCACAAGAGAAAAAGCCATTATAATCGCACAGGAACTACTTCAATCAGGACAGTTTTCATCAAAACAGGCGATTACCAATGCCATCCTTATTGCTAAAAACTGGGCTGTGAAGAGCATTAATCGGAATGTCTGGAAAAAATTAAAATTTAAAGAACAAGAAATTTTATGAGTAGTTTAAATCTTACCGGCCAAGTGGCTATTGTCACGGGGTCAAGTTCCGGAATCGGTAAGGCCTGTGCCATTTATCTGGCAAGCCAAGGTGCCAAAGTAATTATTAATTACGCTACTAGTGAAGAGGACTGCCTGAAAGTACTGAACGAAATTCATCGACAAAAAGGCGAGGCTATTATGGTTCAAGCCGATATAAGTAAGGAAGAAGATGTGGAACGTTTGTTCTCTGATGCCTTGGCAGCCTTTGGCAAAGTTGACATTATGGTTTCTAATGCGGGGATTCAAAAAGATGCTTCTTTCCTTGAAATGAGTTTAGCACAATGGCAAAAGGTAATTGATGTAAACCTTACCGGGCAATTTTTGTGTACCCGAGAAGCGGCCAAACAGTTTGTAAAACAACATGCTGGTGCAAAACTGGATGAACATAGTAAAGCCATTGGTAAAATTGTGATGATGAGTTCTGTTCATGATGTTATTCCATGGGCAGGGCATGTGAATTATGCCGCCTCGAAAGGGGGCATAATGATGCTTATGAAATCGATTTCGCAGGAACTTGCTCCCTTAAAAATCCGCGTGAATGCAGTGAGCCCAGGTGCTATAAAAACCTCGATTAACAAGGAAGTATGGTCTGATCCGGATAGCTATAATAACTTATTAAACCTTATACCCTATAAAAGAATTGGAACCCCCGAAGATGTTGCTAAAGCAGTTGCTTGGTTAGCTTCGGACGAGTCCGACTATGTTAACGGCGAAACGTTATACATTGATGGAGGCATGACATTGTATCCCGAATTTGCAGATAATGGCTAACAAGCCAACAAGGGAAGCCCAGCAATAATACTAACTCGGAAATCCGATTAGAATTAGAGCCTGTTTAAATTTTAATGATAGAATTGTTTATAGCTTATTTTTTGTGCGAACCAAGGCAAATTTTGAAGGGATAGCCATAGCTATCCTGAAAAATTTAACGCAGGTAGAGCCAAAAAATAGCATAAACAAACTATTGGTTAATTTTTAAACAGGCTCTTAATGCTGGGCTAAATATTGAGCAAAAAAATAGTAATTATGCCATAGATACTGCTGACTTATTTAATCTTGAGAAAGTTAAGTTATTTATAATACTTTTAACACCATGAATTTGGTCGACTAGAGAAAAGGCAATGCATCTGTCATTTTCATTGGCTACTTTTCCATCTAGAAATACCCTCCCCGCACTTACTTTCACTACAATTTGATTATAATACTTTATTCCAGCTTTCAATGCTTTTAAAACAGTGGTTTTAAGTACTAAGTCATTCTCAGAAACAATCATCTCATCGTCTACCATCACATCACATAAAATATTTAAACCAGGAATCTGACCTAACATTAATAAAACCTTTTGTTTGTCTTCTTCACTTTTGAAGCGTCCAGTAATTGTAACAAGGTTTTCACGTTGGACAAATTTTAATTCATCCATTACTGATTTTAATTCGCGATTTAAAATCAAGTTTTTTAGTAACGTGTTCGTGGCTTTCATGGGGCTAATTATTTAATATAAATAAAAGGTAATTTTCAAACGTTTAGAGAAATAAAAATCAGTTGTAATTATAAAGAATTAGAAGAGCAAAAAACTTAACGCACGTTGGAATGGTTCACTAAAAATAATATTCTAATAAGTAAACTATAATTGACAACAAATCAAAATTATATTCAAATATTTATTAATATATCACAAAATTAATTTTACAATAAATGAATATAATTGTCCCTAAAAAAATCCGTGCCAATACTATAAAGTCGTTACATTTTTTTTCTACACTAGAAAAAAAATTATTAGACATGTTTCAGGTTTGATTTACGGTAGTGTGGGTACTGAGATATTTGGTTAATCGATAGTACTAAATTGTTTGTGGAGAATTCGCCAAACGAAGACTGGTTCTACTAAAACTAATCTTATAAAGTATCCTACTTTCAATGAATGAATCCATAATAAATAATACAATATATGAATAACACCTTGTTGCCAGTGGGCAAATTATTAAACCAATATTTCCCCAGTTTCGAAGAAAGCCTAAAACAATTTTTAGAAACTAAATGCTTGGTTAAAACTTTTGAAGAAAATGAAATTATTATGAGGACTGGCCAGCATTTTAAGTATTCTATGTTAATAGCCACTGGCCGAATTAAGCTCTACCGGGAAAGTGAGGAAGGAAGCGAGGTATTTATGTATGAATTGGAATCTGGCAATGCCTGTGCCCTATCGATGATATGTGCTGCTCAGAATGAGGAAAGCCAAATCCTAGCCAAGGTCGTTGAAAAAACTACCGCAATTTTAATTCCAGTTCAATTAATGGATGAGCTAATGAAAAATTACCGAAGCTGGTACCATTTTGTGATTGACACCTATCGTACCCGATTTGAGGAATTATTGAATGTTTTGGATCAAGTTGTTTTCAAAGGAATGGATGAACGATTAAAGTTCTATTTAAAAAACCAAAAAGAAAAAACCGGATCGAGTGAAATAAAAATTACACATCTTGAAATTGCAAATGACTTAAATACTTCTAGGGAAGTTGTCTCCAGATTATTAAAAAAGATGGAACAAAATGGCATCATTCAGTTGCAGAGAAACGTAATCATTTGGAATTAGACTGAGGGCCTGTTTAAAAATTAACCAATAGTTTGTTTATGCTATCATTAAAACTGAAACAGGCTCTTATAAAACCATTTTTGTAAATAAATTATTCAGCGCCTCCAAAGGTTTATTACTAAATCCTGGGTGTACTCTGGAGGTTTGGATAATGGTACTACGCTGTGCGGTGAGCCATCTAAAACGAGAAGCCGCCGGCAGTTTCCCAATAGGACCAGAATCGGGATCTCCAAGGCATATTTTTTGAAAAGAATCCAAATATTGCTGAATATCTATTAGATCTATCTCTCTCGAGAGCGCATATAGTTTTTCAGCATTCACATGAATTATGGAGTGAAGAAATTGATGAGAGGAACAGTAAACTACAACACCTACATTCACAAATTCTTCACGTTCCACACTGGGAACGACCCGTATGGTTGCATACTCAAATAAATGTCTTTCTTGCTGATTCGGCTGCATTTACTAATAATTCTGAATTTTGTAATCGATTTACTAAAAAATTAATATAAATACTTCGGTATTCCTCTGGAGTATCAAATGTACGATCCTGCATTAACCAATCATCCGGAATGTTGTTAATGATTTCGGTGATTACCGCCGAAGACAAAAGGCTTCTATATGCATGATCAACCTTCCTAAGCTCACTGGCTATGGGTAATAATACATGATCCTTAATGGCATCAAATGGTTTTGCAGCACTTGTTTCCCATTTTTCGATGTTATGATGAAAAATAAGAGCCGCCCCATGATCGATTAACCACAGTTCTTTATGCCACATGAGCATATTTGTATTACGAGCGGTTCTGTCCACATTGGTGATCAGACTATCTAACCATACAATACCCGAAGCTACTAAAGGGTCAATAGTAGTTACTACAGGGTCAAAGGTAATAGCACCAGACAAATAATGTACTCCTAAATTAAGCCCCTCGCTTGCCCGCAATAAATCCTGAATTTCCTCATCAGGTTCGGTCCGGCCGAAGGCTTCATCTAGATCTGCAAATACCATTTCGGGTACTCTAAAACCAAGAAAACGTGCTAATTCTCCACCAATAAACTCAGCGATGAGCGCTTTTACACCTTGTCCCGCACCGCGAAACTTAATCACATAGTTGTACTCATCATCCGCTTCAACAATGGCTGGGAGGGATCCCCCTTCCCGTAATGGGGTTATATACCGCATTACGTGAACATTACGTATTTGCATATATTCAATTTTAATAAATGGAACGGCTAGAAAATTCGGTTTCAACCATTACCTCCAAATTTATAACTAACATTCAGAACCCTTGATAAGAT
>CAXBLH010000206.1:0-9286 GCA_963976315.1 uncultured Dyadobacter sp. | reverse complement strand
CATTTCGCTTTTACTAAGAATCTTCAATCTCCTTCCTCCAACTCAAAAATATCCTCCACCTTCTGGTTAAAAATCTTCGCCAATTTCAAACCTAAGGCAAGAGATGGCGAATATTTTCCAGCTTCAATGGCATTAATGGTTTGTCTGGATACTTGAAGTTGATCCGCCAGCTCTGCCTGCGTGATATTCAATATTGCACGTTCAATTCTGATTTTGTTTTTCATTTCTCCAATGCCTCCTTTCTCTGGCCAAACTTGAAATGTAGCAGCCAATAGAAGCGCAGTATAAAAATGAACAAAGGCGTGAACATATTGTAAATCATTACTTGTAAAAAATCGAACCCATTTATAAAAAGAATACAAAGTGCCAAAATAAAGTAATTGGCATATATTCCCCATTGCAAAGCCTCCAGACGTATTAAAGAAACCAATTCGTCCTCTACTTTCTCTTTTGAAAATCCAATGATTATAAGACTGCTCAATATCACTATAGCTATAAACTCATCCAGCATATTAGCATACCAGACATCCTCCGAACTGAAAGCAATAGTAAATTCAGGAACGAAGAAATAGCTATAGGCTTGTAAGGAAGTCCAGAAAGTAAAAAACAAAACGAAAGTAGCCCATCCATAAAATCGCCAAGAATGTGGCAATAAGTTTTTTGTGAACATAGTATAAGTGTTTAATAGTTTACAAATTGTAAATAATAATTTACCAAATGTAAAGTATATTTTACATTTAGTCAAATATTATAGATTAATATATTTTGACTAAATCTTTTGTTTAAAAATGGACTATTTTGAAAACTTCAGAAGCGGTATATAACCTTTAATTGCTTTTCGAGCGGATTCAATGGTCGTAGCAATTCAAATGCAATAGTCCGAAGTTTCCAATGAAAAGTACTTTATAGTACAACAGCGTGAATTTTTGTAATTATTATTTCACCCGACTCTAAACATCCTGACCCGTGAACAACCACTTTCGCAAGGTTTTCTTATGCCTTTTTGCCGGCTTATTGTATATGCACTCAGCGCTTTCACAGCAGCTTCCAGTTCAAAATATTGCACTCGATAAGTGGCTCAAAACTTGGTTATTGTGCGGGCCGGTCCCACTGGAGGTATCTTCTGGCATCGAAAAAGCAGGAAGTCATCTCCAAGGTTTTGACAATGATTATCTAAAAAAGTACGGTGGAGAAGGAAACCTGAAAGTGAAGGTAGGTGATGAGATTACCTTTAAAGGAGGTACTGCGAAATGGAAATTGTACAGCACGCCGGATTCGATTGTGGACTTGCGGAAAGTGATTTCCAAGGATGCACCGGTGTTTGCCTATACTGAAATCCATTCCGATTTGGATAAAACCTATTTTGTTTCACTAGGGTCAAATGACGGTGGAGCACTTTGGGTAAACGGTGTTCAGGCTTGGGACTATGTACATCCACGGGGTTTGCATGTTGATAGCGATGCTATTCCGGTGCTTTTTAAGAAGGGTAAAAATACGATCCTTTTGAAAGTAGAACAGCACGGGAATCGCTGGGAGTTTTGCATGCGTCTACGCTCTTTTTCGATGGAAAATTTGGCGCAACGGGCAAATATATTTAGTATCAAACCAAACCAAAATGGAACGGTGAGCCTTGAATCTCCGTATACCGCATCAATCCAGAATCAGTTGGTTAAAAGTGTAACATTAGAAGTGTTGAATGCTAAAAATCAGGTTGTTATTTCAGAAAAACGTACCTCTGGATTTCAGTCACCCATTGGTCTCAAAACGACGGATTATCAAACCTATCAGGCACATTATGATGTGGAGCTGAAAAGTGGATTAAAATTCCATCAGCACCAGACTTTCAATGCTGGTAAGCGCCAGGAATATGTACTCTTTAAAAACCGCAATACCGACTACTCAATTGTACTGGACGACGATGCTTCGGAGTCCGAAAAATGGGCAGCGGAAGAGCTAAGGCGTTGGTTAAAAGAAGTAAGCGGAGCTGATTTTCCCATAAAACCGCTGTCGTCATCCGCCGGGCCTCGTATTATTTTAGGATACAATCCGGTAGTGGCTGGTCTGACGGGTATGACAGCGCCGGGTGATCAGGATGAAGCCTATCATTATAGCAATGTAGGACAGGATCTGGTTATCTTCGGTGGAAAGCAGCGGGGAACGATGTACGGTGTGATGTCCTTCCTGGAAAATGAACTGGCCTGTCGTTGGTACACTTCCACAGTGAGTAGTATCCCCAAAAAAAGTGAATTGAAATTCACCCATTTTGGACATAGTGAAAAACCTGGTATTCGGGTACGTAACGACTTCTACTACGAAGCGTTTGATCCGACATGGGCCGCCCGAAATAAAATGAACGGTTCCATGGGGGCTCCCAAACAGCCGGGCGGGGTAGAAAGTTATTGGTCGGTTCATACGTTTTATCCATTGGTTCCACCTGCAGAGTTTTTCGATAAGCACCCCGAATATTACAGCCTGCTGGACGGCAAACGGGTTCCCGAATTGGCACAGCTCTGCCTGAGTAATCCAGCAGTATTAGAGATCATCCAAGACCGTATTAAAAAACGTATGCGGGAAAGTCCTGAATACCTGATTTATGATGTCTCGCAAAATGATTACTATAATCCCTGTGAATGCGACCAATGTCAGGCAATCGTAAAGCGGGAAGGAAGTGAGTCGGGCTTAATGATCTGGTTTGTAAATCAGGTGGCGGAGTCGGTAGCTCAGGAGTTTCCGGATAAGTTTATCGGCACACTTGCTTACCAATATACACGTAATCCTCCCAAAAGTATTCGCCCACGTGAGAACGTCGTGGTTCGGTTTTGCAGTATTGAATGCTGTTTTGCCCACGATTTTCAGACTTGTCCTGAAAATAAGTCTTTTTTAAAAGACATGTCAACCTGGTCTCAAATGGCACCTCATATTTATATATGGGACTATGTGGTTAACTTCGGCCACTATTCTATGCCGTATCCCAACTTTGCTGTATTACAACCAAATATTAAATATTTTCAGGAAAACAAAGCAATTGGAATTATGGAACAAGCTGCTTACCAAAGTAGAGGCGGTGAGTTTGCAGAGCTGCGATCTTACCTAATCTCCCGCTTGCTCTGGAACCCGGACTGTGATACGAAGGCAGTGATTGATGATTTTATGTATGGCTATTACGGGCGTTCTGGCCGATTTGTAAAGCAATATTTTGAGCTTTTGCAAAGCCAGGTGAAGCCAGATACGCACATTACTTTAAGTACCGATCCCGCCAATCGGATTTTTACGGATGAATTTGTTAACCAGTCTTCCGCCATCTTTGATGAAGCCCTTAAAACGGCCGAGAATGACGAAATGCTACATCGAGTAGAAATGGCATTGCTACCGATATTATATCTAAAATGCAAAAGAACACCAGCCCTGGCCCATTATGACGGCAGCTATAAAAAGCTTACTGAAATTATTGAACGTGAAAAAATAACGCATTTTGCAGAGAGTGGCGGAATTGACAGTTTCCATAAGGAGATGAAGGTGAGGTAGGAGTTGGGTCAATTATTTCAGACTAGGAAATATGGCAGTAAACTCGAAGCCGTAGATAGCTGGGCGAGAAACTAGTGCCGTACGCAAGTCGTAATGGAATTGTGGTGTGACCGGGTGGCGCACCACCGGGCTGGCGAACCACCGGGCTGGTGCACCCCAGGCTTTATGGCCTGCGGCCATTTACCCGATTGGCAGCCGCCGATTCTTCTTTCGTTTAATTTACTTCCCTTTTTACCGTCCAGTCTTCTAAATTGATGCCTTTTATACGCTCAAAATGTCCTGTATTGTTCGTAACCATTACCAAACTATTGATAATTGAAGTTACGCCTATCCGTAGGTCGAAGTCGTCAATGCGTGTTCCTGCTTTACGAAGCCTTGCTTTTTCTTTGGCGTAGAGGTCTAATGCTCCAAAAATGGGTAAAATCTGTACGCCTGATAGAAAACTGTTTAATACTTTTCTGTTTTTTCGGGGCGATCGCTGTTTTCTACCCCAAATTTCAGTTCGGCTAAGGTCATTTCTGAAATAAAACAATCGTCTCTCGTTAAGCCATCAAATTTACTTTCAAGGTCAAACTTGCCTTTCATGTAGAAAATGGCAATGTTGGTATCTATCAAATATTTTTTCAAAAAGATTCTATTTGACGGTTCGAAACCCTACTTTCTCGAATTTCTTCGATGATTTCTTCTGCCGATTTTGATGACTCAAACGCTCCAAAAGCCTTTTTAAAAGACGATTTTTTTGGTTTCAAATCGGATTTGACCGATGCCGTTAGTTTGGCAATCAAATCTAATTTATTAGTAGGGCTAAGGTTGTCTAACAAACCAAAATAGCTCTCTACTATTTTTGAATTAAATGCTGTTGTTGTTTTCATGTCTTTATTTTTTATTTTCCTTGAAATATGCCATTTATGAATTGACCTTGTTCGATAGGTACTTCACCAAATTTATCGTATCTACGACCATAACCGTGTAGCCTTCCATCTTCAAAAGTTCCAACTTTATAAATTTTTCCTTTTTGTAAGTAACTATTTGTAAAATACCATACGCCATCACCATGTAACTGACCTTTTTTAAAATATCCTCTCATGCTTATATATTCTCCATCGTATTTTTCTCCTTCACCATCTAAATAACCATCAACATAAAAACCCTTTTCGATTATTTTTCCATTGTTACTGTATCGAATTCCGTTACCATACATTCCATAACTGTCTTTGAAATTACCCTTTTTAATAACTATATCTGACCCCTTTTCTTTCTTCTTACAAACACCATTTTCTATTCGCCAATTATAATTTAAGTAATCTCCAAATTTAGATTTTGTTGAATCCCATAAGAATTTCCCCTCATACCAGCGACCGTCAAACGAATAAAGTTTACGTTCTTTTAGCCTGCCTTGTGAAAACATACCAATAAATTCAATATTTTCCTTTTTATCAAATGTTTTACCAATTCCATCAAGTTCGCCATCAACAAAATTACCTTCTTTGGCTAAATAGCTTTCTCCTGACTCTGAAAAATGCTCTTTTTTATAATAGACTTTTCCAAATCCATTTAATTTATTATTTCTAAATGTCCCCTCCTCGCAAAGGATTATTTTACCATTACCAAAGTTATCATATCGTTTCCCTAAACCATCCAAGTCTCCATTAACAAATTTCCCTTCGTACCTTAATATCCACTCTGGCAATGGCTCGTTGACTAAGGCCGCTTTCTATTAAGGTTTTTACCGTGACCTTCATTGCTATACCATACATTTTATCTCAGATTATGATTTACTACAATCTAATCCAAGATGGTTATAAAATGAAGCAAGTTGGTGGTATACTTTTGATGAATATAGGTGGTATACTTTTAATGAATAGTAACATCAGCTGGGAGATTATCAAAAGCTTAAAAAGATGACGGTATTAGCCTTAATCTCGGCAGTAAAGGTGATTCAGCTTATCAAAGCACGGGAAGGTCAGACCGGGCAACTTATGTCAGCTATTTTCAATGAAACCGAAAGGCAATGTATGGTCTTACTGAATAGACAGCTAGAAGGAAATACAGAAAAACTCAAAAATCCCTATTCTAATAATACGCTTGCATTTGCTGCTTGGGTAATAGCAAGGCTAGCAGGATGGAGTGGCTATAAAAGCCAAAGGCCAGCCGGGCCAATCGATTTTTTAATAGGATTACAAAGGTTTGATGAGAGGGTTCAGGGATTTATACTTGCAAAAGGACATACCTAAAAGATGTGTATATACTCTAGCTTATGGAGACATCTATCAGGTCGATTCTGAAAATAATGGGCCGGGCGGTAAAGCGCTGACAGAAGAACTGATCCCGGAGATTGAAAAGTTGGTTTATTATAACCCGGATTCTAAAATGCGTTTTGTGACCGGTAAGTCAACAGGTGGCTGGGTCTGTTTGGGTTTGCAACTATTTTACCCGGAATTTTTCGATGGGGCTTGGTCGTACAGTCCTGATCCGATAGAATTTGAGCATTTTTGACTGATCAATATCTATCATGATTCTACCATTTTTTACAATAAATATGGCTATTTGCAACCCGGCCGCCGGACTATTTATGGCGAACCGACTCGTTCGATGAAAGATTGGATTGATTCTGGAAATTTTGCAAGCAGAACCAATAATTATTTGATTTCGGGCGGTCAGTTTGGTGCTTACAACGCTGTTTTTGGGCCAAAAGGCAAGGATGGACTTCCTTCTTTTCTGTTTCACCCAGAGACAGGGAAAATTGATCCGAAAATAGCCCGGCAATGGGAGAAATATGATCTTTTGAAAATATTGAAAAATAATTGGACAACAATTGGCCCGAAACTACAAGGTAAAATTTGGATATGGGCCGGCGATATGGATGGGCTTTATTCCAATGTGGCTACCCGATTTCTCAAAGCATTCTTAGACAAAACGGAAAATCCTGCTTCCGATGCAAAAATCAGCTTTACTGCTATGGCCGGACATACGCAGGAATGGAGTGACAAAGCTGTTTTGATGATGGTAAGCGAAAAAGCAAAGACTAAACAGTGAGTTTTCCTGGAATTATAAAGACTTCACTTTCTTGCCGGACCACTTTTCATAGATTTTGATGACATCTTCTTGACCTTCAAATTTTTTATACACCGCACATACGCGAAAACTAAAGGCTTTTCCCTCCATTGTCTTTTTCTGATAGAAGATAAAATCCCAAGCTGGATTGAGTTCACCAGCGCCATTGGGGGAATTTGCAAAACGTACTTCCGAGTGTTTTTTTATGTCTTCGAACATCATGATTAGCACATTTTCTCCTGATATCCCATAGTAAAAAGGATAGCTATACTCCCAATTGGAAAAGCCCGAAGCAAGTGAGATCTTGTTCTCAAAGCTCGTATCATAACCTGGATCCCATTTGCTGCCTGCCGGGCGATGGCTCGATTGCTGACCATGGCCTTCGGGTAAATGATAGATCCAACGGGGTTCTGATCCGCCTTTGTCTGATCGGGGCCTTCCAATAAAGTGGATACCTTTTTCCTGCGGTGCCTCAATATAGGACGCAAAAAAGACGCCTAAATACCCATGCTTTTCCCATAGGAGCTTGCTATCAGTAGTTCCTGTATAAACCATTTCGATCCGATTGCCAATTAATTCATAGGTGATGCTACTAGCCAGAGGCCAATTCTTCGTTCTTAATTGTTGTAGCTCGACCTTGGAATCGGATAGCCGGACGAGCTTGATCGGCGCTAATCGAGGTTCAAAAATGTCCCATCCCAACGTAACAGAATCTCCATTTAAGATATGTTCAAAATTGAGTCCGGAATAAGTTGAAACAAATGGATTCGACAAACTATCTCCTATTATTCGTAACTCCGAAACGCCATTATATTTCGCCCTATGTATTTTTCCATATGCTGCATTATTGACTATAACGGCTTCTAACGCATCTGAATACAGATGGGCAGTGTCTTTACCCGCCTCCATTCTTGCCAAATCCGAAAGTTTAAGACTGTAGTTTGTGCAAGATGGTTCTTCTTGCCAAACTGCAGCAAAGGTGCTAATGAAAATAACTGTAGCGATAATCGGGAGTATTGATTTCATATAAACTTCAGGTATGTAGTGACAAGCATAGTACAAATACGCTGAAATAATATTGGAGGGCTATGAACTTAATGCAATTGCTCTTTCAAACCAAGTAATTGAGCTTTTGAAGTGTTTACTTTTTTCTTGTTAAAAACTAAGTGCTTGGGAAGCTTTTGGTAAATTTTCATCAAGTAACAGCTTCATAAATACTAGCAACGTTTTTAGAAGTTAAAAGCTTACTGGCGATGTCAAGAAGTGAAATGGCTTGCTTTTTTGAAACACCCGGAAAATCCTCTAAAAAACTCATGTACTGATCGACTCTCTCAATATTCTGGTTAGACCTGAAAACTTTTTTCAAAAACCGTCATTGAGTGTCAAATATATTCATATATATTAGGTCGGTCAGCAGATATTCGGTACGGGAGAGACTAATCGTGGTGTAGAAAATTGAAGATTACAGCTTCTAACTTAACGATATATTATTGATTATCAAAAAGCCGTCCCGAAATTCATATGACATCATTATTTGAACCATAATTATTAAAAAAATGCCTTTCCTGAGAATAGAACGAAAAAAATTTCTTCTGACAAAACACTCTAACGAGTGTTTTATATATAGCGTCATATGACAAGTATTGAAAAAATTCTCCTAAAAGAGGGACCAATGATTTCTAGTGAGCTCGCAAACAAATTATCTGAGTATGATAAAATCAGTGTTAATACTGCAAGTCAACAAGTTTCTCGATTTAAAGGCGCCCGTAAAATATCTGGATTTTTCAAAAGTAATCAATCATTTATCTATTTAGATAAGCATGCAGAAGATGGATTAGTACGTAAAACACTATCCGAGGCGATGTTCAGTAATGGGATAAAATACTGGTATACGTTGAATGCTCTAAGCCTTCATGGAGGTATGTTGAGTCAGAAATCTCTTGAGTGCTATACGAACTACCCGATCTTGCCTTTAAAATCGCATATTCCTTTTCATAAGGTAATGCAGAAGTTTGTTCAAGCAGACATTTTAGTATATAGCAAGGATGAGTACCTTTTTTCCCCTAAATTTCACAATGTACCGTCAAGTGGATTTTATAGCAAAACCATTGAAAATATAAAGGCCCATGTGTTGGGAGATTTTAATACTCTTTTAAGAAATACTGGAATTATTTCATATGATACAGGAGAAATAATGGCCGAATATGGCAAATATCGATGGAGTTTTAAAGGAGTAAGTCCTATAATAGGATTGAGGCACAGCAATGGAAATTTTGGGTATGTTTTAGCAGACATACTGATCGGAAAACCAATTTTCCAAGATGACGTTTTATTTTTCATCTCAAAAGTAAAGCAAATACAAAGTTTTAAAAATGCTCCTAAATTACTCCCATTCATTATCGTTGATGATATACACCCCGACGCTCTAAACGCACTTAAGAAGGAAGGGATTGTCATCGGTTTCATTAAAGAACTATTTGGGCCCAAATATGCAGAAATTCTTAAAGAACTTATAGCAATCTTTAATAACGCCGGAGCAAGCCTTAAAGCAAATCCTGAAAAGTATCTTGAATTAATAGATGAACTCAGAAAGTACAACAGCGGGTTACTTAACAATATACGAGGTACCCTTTTTGAATATCTTGTGGGACATATTACATATTCCGGCGAAAGTGAGCCACCTATTCCGGTTTAAAGTGAGCCACCT
>CAXBLH010000205.1:0-9318 GCA_963976315.1 uncultured Dyadobacter sp. | reverse complement strand
GTCATGGATGGCCTTAGGAAACTGAAAATTTAGCTTCACGTAGTTTTCTATTGCCTAGCCACCCACAGCTATTTGCTGAAATTTTGTTCTCCGGCGTTTATTTCCACTTGCAAATGATTCGCCTCTGGTGGGATGGGGCAACTGTACCCAGCCGAGTAAGCGCAGTAAGGATTATAAGCTTTATTGAAGTCCAATACCAAATGTCCATTCTCAATATCTGTTGTTTGTAAATCCAGATATCTTCCTCCTCCATAGGACAATTTCCCATTGGTCAAATCCTTAAAGGGTACAAAAGCGTAGTGGCGGTATTTAGGGATTTTTTGTAAATCGAGACTTCGGTAAATAGTCAGGTTTTGGGTTTTGCCAGCTATTTCAAATTCAAGTATTCCATAAGCAACGTAACTTCGGGTCTTGCCACTGGAGGTAAGCATTTCAAAAGGGGTTGCATCGGTGGTTCTGCTAAAGCTAGCACTCACTTGGTATTTAGAATCAGGGTCAAAAAACCTTAAATGCTTGATGTCTTTTTTCTTGATGGGGGCGTCTTTGTCTTTTATAAATTCATTTTTGTAATGCTCCCGATGGTCCAAGATTGACTTCTCGTAGGTTTGTCCTACACCTACATGGGATATAAAAAGGCCTAAGATAAGGGCAATGATTGATTTTGATAAAAAAACGGGATGGTATAAGGTAGACATACTCCTAAAATTATAAAAGGCCATTTGATTGAAATTTCAAATGGCCTTTTAAATATAGCTGAAAATTTATTCGGCTTTGTAAGTTTTGATTTTTGATTCGTCGATATCCAACATTTTTTGAACAGCCTCGTAGTCTGTGTAATCAACTCCTGGCATGCGGCCCTGAAAATCAGAAGGAATTACCACCACTCTGAATTCTTGATTAAGGGTATATGAATTATCTAATTTGCTCAAAGCAAAACTTCCTTCCATAAAAAAGGAAACTTCATCAATGGTTCTGTCAAAATTATAAATTAATACACCTTCATCCAAAATCGTGGTTTGGGGCATTAATCGCCATACTTCCACATTGTTTACTGTTTCCCATTTAATATAAACTAGAACGGCATCCGATTCCAGGACTTCTAAGCCAGTATCAGAAAAAGGCAAAAAGGTTCTGTATTGGTTGGCATTCGTAAAGTTTGCGGTAACGTCGAAGGTAGTTCCAATACCTGAAAGTCCATTGAGCCCGTCAAGTCCGTCAGCGCCACGTGGTCCAACTGGGCCGGTACAGCTTTGAAAGGAAAGTATTGCGATAAAGAGAATGAAAGGGATAAGTTTTTTGTTCATGGCCATTTTCGTAAATTGTGAATGTTTAATTGTGAATGTTTAATTGTGATATTAGTATTTTGATTAAGCGCCTGTCTTTTGGTTTAATTGGTGTTTAATTCATTAACGACTGTTAACAAAAACTATTCCAATTAAAGTCATTAATCTTAGATTTTAAGAAGGGTTTACCGAAATCTGTCTAGATTTTGCATGAAGATTTTCCTGTAAAACGTTTTTTTTGACTAATTTTTGGTGGAGGAAAATTATCGCAAAAGTGTTCATTCAAAATCATTAGGGACAAGGTCCATTGGTAATATCCCAAAATTAATAATTCAAAAAATAATTGGCACGATTAATGTACAGTACTTAGTCAATGGTTTAATAATCTCAATTTTATTACAAAAAATAACTTTTAACTTTAATATAATTAGAAATGATCAATCGTAAGGCCACCGCAATTTGGAAAGGTACTGGTAAAGAAGGTACTGGCGTAGTGAGTACTCAAAGTACTGTTTTGGATAATACCCAATACTCTTTTAATACCCGTTTTGAAGACGGGAAAGGTACTAATCCAGAAGAATTAATTGCAGCGGCACATGCTGGCTGTTTTGCAATGAAGTTAAGTTTTGAATTAAATGCTGCTGGGTTTACCGCCGACGAACTGGATGCAACGGCTACGGTTACTTTAGACCCTAGCATAGGCAAAATCACCAAAAGCCACATTGATTTAAAAGCAAAGATTCCGGGTATTTCTAAAGAACAATTTGCTGAAGTTGCTGAGAAGGCAAAGCAAGAATGTCCAATATCAGCAGTTTTGAATGCAGAGCTATCATTAGATGCGGAGTTAATATAAAGTTTTAGTGCTAGTATTAAAAGGGTATAAATTGAATTCATATATTCATTTTATACCCTTTTTTGGGTAACTACTCATCGTCTAAAAACAAATCGGATGCGATTCGATCTGCAAACAGTTTTCCTTTGGAGGTGAGAAGAACCGTTTGCTCTTTTAGTAGTATCAAACCCTCTTTTTGTAAACTTTTTAAAGCATGGCTACTATACTTCATAAAGGTGTCTCCGGAAAGTTGACTAAGTGTTTCTAAAGACACACCCCATTTGGTTCTAAGCCCCGTCAAAAGGTATTCGTTTGTTTTGTTGGCAGTAGTAAGTATTTCAGTAGTAGCAGGAATTTCATTTTTAGCAATCGCTTTCAAATACAGGCCATTATTCGAAATAGTATAAGAACGAGTTTCTTTGTTATAGGAATGCGCGCTAGGCCCCACTCCTAGGTAAGGTCGAGATTGCCAGTAGGAGCTATTGTGGCGGCTATATTGTTGATTGACTGCGAAATTCGAAATCTCATATTGTTCATATCCTAAGGTTGCCAGACTGGCTACTAATATTTCAAATTGCTGCGCCGAAAACTCGTCGTCGATAGGTTTAATTTTATTCTTTTTAAGCCAATTTCCAAAAACCGTTTGTGGTTCAATGGTTAAAGAATAGGCGGATACATGCGGAATATTTAAGCTACTCAGTTGTGCAATATCACTGACCAATGTCGAATGATCCAATGCTGGAATGGCATATATTAAATCGATAGATATGTTGGTTATTCCTATATCTTGGGCCATTTTAACCGAATTGACTGCCTCTTCGGAATGGTGTGCTCTATTCAAATATTTTAAATGAGGCTCGTGGAAAGACTGTGTTCCAATACTCAATCTATTAATTCCAGATTGAGTAAGTTGGGTTAGCTTTTCAAAATTCAGGTCATCCGGGTTGGCTTCTAAGGTTATTTCGGCTTGGGCATCAACAGTGAAATTTTTATGGATGGAATTAATAATGAGATCCAATTCGGCTTTATTTAATAGCGAAGGAGTACCTCCTCCAAAATAAATGGTTTGTAGGCCAGATGGGCCTAAGTACTCTTTTTGGATTTCAATTTCCCTAGCGATGGCAACTGCCATTTCTCTTTTTAGCTTAGTATTGGTACTAAAATGGAAATCACAATAATTACAAGCTTGTTTACAAAAGGGTATGTGTATATATAAATGCATGAAGAGTTTTCTGGAATTTATTTAGAGGGCCAATGCCAAACGAGTTTTGCTCCTGCCCATAGATTGTTTTTAGGAGAGCTATTGTAATACCTTCCTCCAAATGCATTAAAATCGTAGCCCAAACTATAAATACCTGCATTCACTTTTTCGGCAGAAGCCGAGATTTCTGAATATAAGTAAGGTGTCCAATTTTTGGTCCATGAAACTCTGGCTGTCCACTGATTTACGGGGGTAGACTTTACATTATTAGCATCATTTAGAAAAACATAGTCTTGGTGCTGGTAGGTGGCATATATTGCAAATCCATATGGCAGGCTTGCATCAACGCCAGTAGCTTGCATGAATTTCGGAATGCCTGGTAGCCGGTTGCCGCTAAAATTATTTTCGCCGCGCATATAGTCCTTAAATCTGTAATTGATGCTATTCCCATTAGTCCAAACTTTAAAAGTCGAATTATTGGAAAGTTTAAAGGGAAGAATATAGCTGATATTCCATTCTAAGCCGTTTTGATTCGTTTTTCCTGCGTTTACAAAATACTCAGAGCCGTTCTCATCTGTTCTACTCACAATGGTTTCGCGCAAAGAGAAATGATAAAGATTCACTTCCACTGCAAGATTTTCACCAATTCTGCGCAAATTTATTTCTGTATTTGTACCTTTTTCAGCATTCAATCCTGTTCTGAATCCTCCTGCCGATGGTCTAACTTCTTGTAGGGTAGGGGGCGAAAATCCTTCGCTATAGGCTGCCGTCACAGACCAGTTACGGTCTATTACCTTGTTAACTGCTATTCTTGGAGAAATTATTCCTTTAAATTGCTTTTTTTCTTTGGAATATGGCAAAGGTACAAACCGTTCATAGTTGTATTTCAAGGTGTTGTAACTTAATCCTGCACTTACGGTCAAATCAGGCTTTAAGGTAGCCTCTAACTGGCTAAAAGCAGAAAGGTTAAAGGATTTTATATCCTCGCTGGTTTGTATTTTATCGGGCACTCCTTTATTATTATCAAAATTTCTTTGAGCGGACTTTCCGTACTGCCATTCGAAACCAGAAGTCCAATGGATAATCGCCTTATTGAAGGTCGTTTTGTTGGACCATACATTACGTCCACCAATGCCTTGTTCATCTCTTTTTTCATAGTTTGTTATGAATGGATTAGCAAAGTCATTAAAAGTCCAGCTTTTTGTTAATTCCACATTATAATTTAGTCCCATCATAAAAAGCTTGTTGTATATTCCTGCTTTCTGAGTTTCGCTTCCTGGGAGGGTAGGGGTTGCTTGGCGAGCCAATGTTGGGTCGGTTTGGTATTGTGCGAGGTTGATTCCACCTGGAGTTTGGTAATGTAAATCTGAGTACATCCCGAGTAATGACAAATTACCATTACTTCCTGCTTTGAGCTGGGTATTGAAACGAACTGCATCGCGTGCCATAGTACTGTGATTTCGATATCCTTTTTGCTCCGTATGGCCATATTGTATGCTAGTATTACCTAGCTGAATGTGTGTACTCTGGTTATAGAAGCCATATTTTCCAAATCCAATACTTTGAGAAATGCTATTTTGACTGGATGTGCCGTTGCTTCTTAAAAGAACGACACCGCCTGTTCCTGCGCCGTAAAGGCTACTTCCAGGACCCTTTATGATTTGCATTTGATCTATCGCCTGATAATCAAATGCATTTAAAGCCGTGTTTCCACTGGCGTCGGTAAATGGAATGTCGTTCCAATAAAATTTTACATTTCTTACTCCAAATGGAGAACGAATTAAGCTGCCTCGAATGGAGAATCTATAGCTTCCAGGTGAGCGTTCTTCCATCTTAACTCCGGGTATTGTATTAATTGCTGCTGCCCATGTAGTGGGGGAATACCTAGCAAGGACTTTGGGCGTCAACAGTCCCACACTCGCAGTGGTTCTCAACTGTGTTGCCTGTGAGCCAAAGGCATTTACCACCACCTCATTCAATCGTTCGGCAATAAGTGTATCTGTTTGTGCTTTGGAATAGGAAATGGAAAGCAGTATAAGAAGACAGAGTTGAACAGCTTTATTGTAAAATAGTTTCATGGTTGTACGTTGATCTTAATTTACTGCAAAACTGGTTATAAAACCGCATACTATCAACGATGTAGGTAATAAGGATTTAGTGAGTGATCAAAATTACAATACAGCTTGGCGGTAAAAGGTCACAACTGTTCGTCAAAATGTGCATATAGTTCTACAAAATCACCTTAAAAATCCAGTGGTAAGGTTTTCTTGGTAGAACTAATATATCTGAAAACAATTAAACAGATTTAAAACCAAACACTAGAAAAATGAAAAAGTTAACAATAATGGTTTCGGCATTGCTACTGACAGGAACATTGGCTTTTACTAGCTGTTCTACCGAAACGAAAGACTCAGCACATGAAACAATGGAATCTGCACAAGATGATATGGCAGATGCCAAGGATGATTTTACGGCCGAAATGAGGGAAGACCGTGATAATCTTAAAGCCGATTTGAATGAAGCGATGGACAACATCGATCGAAAAATAGCCGAAGCTGATGCGAAAATTGAAAAGGCAACTGCAAAAGAAAAGGCTAAATGGGAAGAAAGGAAAGAAGAATTAAATGAAGAAAAGCGGGATTTAAAGGAATCTTGGAACGAACTCGAAAATGAAACTTCTGATAAATGGAATAGTTTCAAAGAGAAAACTAGAATAAAAATTCAAAAGGTTAAAGACGATATTAAAGATTAAATCAGGGATAAGGGTTAGGAAGGAAGAAAAAACGAGATCAATTGATCTCGTTTTTTTTAGGATCTAGGCAAATGCATCTCCGTTAACATACATCTAGCCGAGCCACCCCCATAAGTTTCAATCGTTGTCAAATCGGTGTGTATAAGCGCTGCATAATCGCTGAGGATTTGGCGCTGCTTGGGTGTCAACGTTTCATAGGCCTTAGTCGACATGACTAAAACCTTTTCTTGTTTTTGGTTTCGAATAAGGAGCATATTGCCAGTAAAACCCTTAAGTTGATCTAAACTAAGCTCAATGATGTATTTATTGGTTTCCTCTAGTATGGAGCGCAATTTTAAGCGTTCGTCAGGGTCAGATAAAGCTTCCAAACAAACCACTGCGAATATATCGCCAATGCACATCATTACATTGGTATGGTATATCGCTTGATTTGCTTCATCATTTGCGTGGAAAGTGACCACTTCATAGCCCATTTTCTCAGCGAATTTGTCGAGTACTTTGCGATTGGTTCTGGGTGATATACAAGCATATGCTATTTTATACCGGCGGTCGAAAACCATACTGCCTGTCCCTTCTAAAAACTCGCCTTCTTTTTCGAAGTAAGTCAAATCTATGATTTCTTCCACATGAAAATGCTGATTTAAGGATTCCAAAATAGACTCCTGTCTTTCACTACGTCTGTTTTCTGCCATCATGGGATAAAGTACTACTTTACCACTTTGGTGAAAAGAAACCCAATTGTTTGAAAAGACCGCATCTGGATTGTCAGCATTGTTTTGGTCAAAAATAAAAAGCTCAACCCCTACCATTCTTAAAAGGTCCGCCAGTAGATCGAACTCTTGTTGCGCCGAATTCGCAATGTCCACTGGATTAGAGTCGACCTCATTTTGGAAGGCATTACTCTGGGCAGTTTGTGGGTTAAAGCCAAAATTAGTGGGCCGTACCATTAGTATTCTGGAAGTTGATTGCGGCTGTATTTGGGCTGAGGTTGATATTTCACGCATGGCTGTTGATTGGAAAAGGTAGCATAGTAAGTAGTAGGATGGTCTAATGTTTTGTCCAATTCTATTAGAAAATCACCATTTGCAATTTACATTCTTTTGTATTTCTAAGCAATAAACTATTCTCGCCAAAGCGGCATACTCATACAATGTGAGCCTCCACGTGCCCTGGATAATTCCGCTGAGGGTATGGTAATAAAGGTGTTTTGAAGGGTTTCCGGATCGAGTACATTATTCTCGAATTGTTCGAGTAAGGCTTTTGCACTTATGATCTTAAATCCATTTTTTGAAAAAGCTTCCAAAGTCTTATCATTTCTATCATAACCTATTACTACACCCTCTCGAATTGCTAATAGATTACAGGAGTCCGTCCATTGTTCCCTTTCTCCAAACGGAAATTCCTGATTACCAGAATAGATAAACTTTACTTTTTCAGCACATTTCAGATCACTTTGGCTGATATTTGTTAGCAAATCTTCAAGATTTTCAATTTCGGTAGGGGCATTTTCATTGCCTTTTCTAAATTGTAAAATCTTGAATTCTTGACTGGGAACGGCTGGAGCAAAAAAATGAAGGACATCTTGTTTTTTAGCATCATCGCCCGTTCGAGCCAAAGATTTTAAAAGTACCCAAACATTCTTTTTGACTTGTGTAAAAATGGTATCAATATGCATGAAATCACGCTTCTTTGGTATTTTTATTATCGTGATAGTGTCTAATAGATTTTTTTCAAATAACAATTTCATTACTTGTTGTGCCGCATAAATAGACGTGCGTTCGCTACATCCTATGATAAGGTGTTTGGGCGAAATCATCATTACATCACCTCCTTCCAAAGTACACCTCTGAAAATCACTGGCCTTCTCGTCATCTGGTAACAAAAAATGGCGTTCATTCTCAGGGATTTCGATAATTTTATTTTTGTATTCCTGAAACATAGAATGATTAAAGAAAACCGCTTGAGCCAAAATAGATTCGCGAGTTCTGGCCGATTTAGCAGGTTTACTTAATAAAACATGGTCGTTAATCACGATTCCAATATCCCTCATAAAAATGAGATTGGGGAGCGGGGCAAATAACATGGTCCTATTGGGTAAGGAGCCCGAAATAAAAATAGTAGCCAACTCCATCGGATCGTATTCCGATAATACACTTTGGGTATGATAGGAACATTTTTCAATACCACAGATAGTGGCAATAAGCTTATCCTTTATTATAGCATCTTCCAAAATATCTGCCAGTAATTTTTGAAAGTCAATCACCTTGTTTGAATTGAAATATTGGGGATGTCCAGGAATATAAAAGCCCCGGGACGGATCTTGATCGATGTCGGCTACTTTCCCTTTTATCTGGATAGGATCCAAAAAATAGAGGAGTATTTTTACGAAATAATCGTATTCCTCTTTCCGCATTGTATCCAAATGGACAATATCTTCAAAAAGCCAATCTTGTGCCTTGGAAGGAATAACTTTGCCTAGTCCTCGGTCTGGACTGTGAATTAATAATTTTTTAAGCGTGGCTGTTTCCGATAAAACGGAAATTTTATGACTGTTCGTTTGCATTGCTTTCATTGAATGGGCACTATTACGTACAAACCTATTTTAGTATAATTGACTATGTCAAACCTATTTTAGTATTCTATCGGCTTTCGGCCGTCAATATCTACCTGAACACGATTTTAAGGCAGATGACTAATTTTTGTTTTTTTAATACCACCTAAAAGACCGGTCGTGATATGGTTAAATAAGATTAGACCAGGAACGATTTGGCGAGGTTACTTTCACTATTAGCAATCATTCTCCACAAATAAGCCAGGAAATCGTTTTCAGGGGTATTAGGACAACCAGTTGCAGAATGCCTACTAAACCTATCTTGATAAAATCTATTTTTTAAAATAACATTCGTCATGTTTTATATTAGAAATAATAATATAAGCACTTTTTGGGAACATACCTTCCCATATTCTGGTTTACATTACTACACGTATCAAAGTCCATGGTTCAATGGATTTTAATATACGGCCAAAGGTTACTACTTTTGCGGTAAAATACCAAGAACTACATATTAAGTATAAAATAAGTTATGCTCTCTATTAATGAATTACGTGCCTCCATTGAAGGTAAAGAAATATTGAAAGGAATTAATCTGGTTGTAAATCCAGGTGAAGTTCATGCAATAATGGGACCGAACGGTTCGGGGAAAAGTACTTTGGCCTCTGTATTGGCTGGAAGAGAAGAATATGAGGTTAC
>CAXBLH010000204.1:0-9383 GCA_963976315.1 uncultured Dyadobacter sp. | reverse complement strand
TTTTGGATTCAAAATATCAGGCAACCCCAGGATATATCAATGCTCCGGTCCAGAATGATGCTAGGCATGAATACCCTTAGAAGTAAGTTTGACGGCATTTTGGATCCTACTCCGCTTCACTTACTTATCCGCAATCAAATTAAAGTAGAAAACCTTCTGGCAAGCCCAATTCAATGCAAAGTGGGTGCTGTGAATATTGAAAGTGGTGCCATTCAATATTTACCTTCGTCAGATCCCAATTTTCTTGACTTTGTGAATGCTAGTTCCTCCATCCCCATGCTGATGCCCACAGTAGCCATTGAAGGCCAATTCTATCTCGATGGAGGGATGAGAGAAGTGGCCCCTGTAAGGCAAGCTATTGAAGATGGAGCAACGGAAATTGTGCTCATTGCCTGCCATTCGCCCCATTTATATCAGCCCGAGGGAATGAACCCACAAAACCTCATTACGTTAATAGAACGTGTACGGGATATTACCGTAAATCAAATCGTAAATAGGAATATCCAATGGGCAGAATCCCATGTAGAAAGGTCGGTGATGAAGGGTAACCACATGTCCTTAACAGTGATACGGCCTGAATCACCGTTGGTTCTTGACTTACAGCACTTCACCTCAGAAGACATTTCCAGGCTAATGGTAGACGGGTACCGTGTAGGCTTAAATACTTTGAAGGGAATAAAGAAAGTCTGATTTAATTAAATCAGACTTTCTTTATTAAGTTATAAAATTTTCTTAAAGTCGTATTGGTTAATAAACTTTCAAACCAATCAAAAATTAAGTGCGGCCTAATTACTAATTAAACCATCTTTAAATTAATTAAAGATATAGCGAATTCCAATTTGACTCGTCCAGCGAGAAATGTTACCCGTTGAGCCATCAGAAATATTCCAAGGCTTACCAGAAGGTGCACTAAATGACATCAATGGCGTGTAATCGCCAGCAGCAGCATTTTTATAACCTTCAAATGTAATTAACTGATAACTGTCGTTGGTAGTAAAATACTGGCGACCCCATTTTTTGTTAAGAAGGTTTCCAACATTAAATACATCCCAGCTTAACTGAAGTGTATGACGTTTTCCTTTAATATCCAGATAGAAATCTTGAAGTACTTTTAAATCAAAAACATGCGTAAACGGCGCACGTGATGAGTTTCTTTCTGCATAACCACCTCTATTATCATTCAGGTATTTATCACCTTTGATATAACTATCCAATGCAGCCCATTGAGCATCAGCAGTAGCATCATTTTTAAATACAATCTGGTCTTTGCTTGCCGGAATAAAAATCAAATCATTCGATTCTGTTCTTGACCAGTCATTCACCATACTGTTTCGGTAAGTATATGAATAAGGATTGCTTGACTGACCAGTATAGAACAATGAGATAGTCGTTGCAGCATGGTTAGAGTAATCAAACTTATAAGAAGCAAAACCAACTATACGATGACCTAAATCAAAATCCGACCTAGATCGAGTCATACTATTACGTCCATTCACACTTTCCATATAACGCCACTGTGATGAATTCTGTGAGCTGGTCACTTCATTCAAAACCATAGACTTGCCATAAGTATAGGCCAAACTAGTAATTAGTTTATCAGAGAAAGATTTAGCAACACGTCCAGTTACGCTGTATGAGTATCCATTATCCTTACTTGCAGCATTTTTCATAAGTAAGATATTGGTATAAGGATTTTGAATTCCAGTAGTCGTTGGATCTAAATCTATTTTAGTCGGAGAAGAGCCAGTTGGATTATAAATCATACGATTATCAGCACCAGCAGCATTTTTGATACTTGCCTTATCCAAAATCACATTTTCATAAGCCACATCGTTGTAGTTTTTGGTATAAATACCTTCCAAACTTACTATCCAGCCACCATTAATTTTTTGATCAATACCAAGGCTAGTTCTCCAAACCTGAGGTAATTTAAAATTCTTGCCAATTAAATTCAGTTCACCAGAAGGTACTGCTGCTGTTTTACCAAAATCAGCTAATGTATACTGATTTAAAGGATCACCTATAAATGGCTTCGTATTGGTAACACCAGATTGGTTCACGCCACCAATAATTACACCACTGTTAGTATAGACACCACCTGGCCAAACCATCGGTACTCTTCCTAGGAATACTCCAGTTCCGCCGCGAATCTGTAAGGTTCTATCACCTTTGACATCATAATTAAACCCAATACGAGGCGATACTGTGAATTTACCACTTGGCATACTACCAGCCTGAGCTCCGTCCAAAGGATAAATACTATTGATAGTATTATAGAAAGTTTTGTTAAAAGTCTCATCAACAAAACCTTTTGTTGGAAAAGTATTCAAATCAAAACGAACCCCACCTGTTACAGTAAACTTATCCGTAAGATCAAACTTGTCGTTTACAAAAACACCAACTCGACCCGATTTAAAATTGGCAGCTGCTTTTGAACCATCACCCGTAATATCATCAGGAAGTAAGGAATATGACCTCGCATAGTTAGTTGGGTTTGCTCCATTCAAGAAATCATCCAAGGAAGCAAAAGTATACGCACCAAAGTTTTGACGTATAAAAAGGTTGTAGTAACTACCAAATTCTCCGTCAACTCCCAGTGAGATATTGTGGCGACCTTTATATATATCAAGTTTTTCGTTAAATGTTAGAATCTTAGATTTTAATTCATTAGCCGAACTAAATGCCTCTGATCCAAAGTTAATTCTATCCTTAGTTGCAGTTTGGTTAATTAAAACATTAGGAAAATTAGCTCCCATGGGATTTCTATCATCATGCACTGAAGTATATCCAACCAAAAGTCGGTTTGACATAGTATTGCTTAATGTACTTTTTAATTCAACCGAGCTAGAATTAGTGGTGGTTGGAAAGCTGATACCACTATTGGCAAAATATATATTGGTATTGGAAGAAGTAGACGGACTTAATGACTCACCATAAGAATAACGGTGACTTACAGAAAGCTTATGTTTACTATTGATGTTCCAGTCAATCTTTGCAGTGACTTTGTTGCTATTCAACTTGCGAATAACATTGTTATAACTTCCAGCATCATAATTGTATTTAGTTTTCAAGACATTAGATAAATCATCCAATTGAGCTGCGGTAATAGCTCCTTGATAATTGCTCAGCTGAAAAGGAACAGGGTTTGACTCACGTTGAATCTCACCATTTATAAAAAAGAAAAGTTTATTCTTGATTAATGCTCCTCCAACCCGAAAACCAGTTGTATATGAATTGAAACTTGGAAGACGACTTCTTGTGAATTTCGAATCATCAAATTGTGCATTAGTACCAGGTGTTTTACCAGCTAATTTTTCATTTTTGAAGAAATAGTAAATGGAACCTTTTAAATCATTACTTCCTGAGCGAGTAACCGCATTGATACCACCTCCTGTAAAACCACTTAAGGATACATCATAAGGAGAGATAACAACTTTGAACTGTTCGATAGCATCTACTGAAATTGGACTAATACCCGACTGACCGCCATTTGTTCCAGAAGCAGACAAACCAAAAACATCATTATTTGCAGCTCCATCTATATAGATTGAGTTGAATCGATTATTTTGACCAGCTATTGAAACAGCTCCATTTCCGTCCACTTTTACTTGTGGCGTTAGTCTTGTAAAATCTGAAAGTGAGCGAGTTACCGTAGGTAAGGACTGGATTTGTTGGGTAGAAATATTCAATTCCGCTCCCTGTCTGTCCTTGTTGAAATTATTATCTGACTTCACAACTACTTCTGATAACAAGTTTACCTCGTCACTCATAACCACCTTCAAATTGGCTTCTTCTCCTAACAAGACGTTAACAGCCAATTTTGACTCTTTAAAACCAATGTAGGAAGAGGTAACCGTATAGATTCCACTATTAAGATTGTTGAAGTTGTATCTACCATCTTCACGCGTAATTGTAGAATATTTAACTCCAGAGTTTTGATGCTCCGCAACGACTGTGGCTCCTGGCAAGGTACCATTTTGACTATCCAACACAATACCCTTTAGACTACCTGTTGTCACCTGTGCAAAGGCTGTTCCACCAAAAATTGTCATTACCAATACAAACAACGCCAAAAACGTTGTCCTGAAAAGTACACTTTTCTGATTCATAAAATTAGTTGATTTGTTAAAAATCTGCTTTGGTTAATTTTTTCGATTCACTAAAACTTTTGCAAAAAAAGCACTTTTAAAGTTACCAACCAAAAATTACATTTCTTTGTAAAATACTATTATACGGCTCATAATTCACTGTTTTATAGGAAAAGTACAGAAAACTATATCAATATCAACATATTATGGATGTTATATTTTTGTTAACTTTTATGACCAGAACTATTGGCCTGTAACCGTTTTTACCTTTACTTTGCAATCTTTACAAGCAAACCTTAATCGCGTTAGCTAATTCGCAAATAAGTCTATCAAAAAATAAAATTGTCGAACTGGCGCAACGCTCGTTTTTTAGAATAATACGAATTACTTCTTTGTTCTCTTACTGCCTCCATTGACTATGAATACTTAGCAATATTTGGTTTTATTTGTAAACAGGAGGTTCCAATACCAAAACTTATGCAATTAAACTTCAAGAAAATAGGAGAATCCGGCCCGGCAGTAATCATACTACATGGCGTTTTTGGATTTTTAGACAATTGGCTTACCATAAGCAAGTATATTGCAGAAGCCGGATTTACACTCTATTTGGTAGACCAAAGGAACCATGGCCGTTCTCCGCACGAAGCACCCATGAATTATGATGTATTTGCATCAGACCTTGCCGATTTCATAACTGAAAACCAGCTCGAATCTCCTTTGTTGGTCGGGCATTCTATGGGTGGAAAAACCGTGATGAAATATGCTGTTACTCATCCAGATCGCTTATCCAAAATTGTAGTAGTCGATATTGGTCCCAAGCAATATCCTATTCATCATACCAAAATTATAGAAGGTTTAAACGCGATCGATTTATCAAAAGTAGCGTCACGTCAAGATGCGGACGACCAGTTAGCACCATTTGAGCCCATATTGCCAGTACGACAGTTTCTCTTAAAAAACCTGTATCGAACCGAAGAAGGCGGTTTTGGGTGGCGATTTAATTTGCCAGTGATCACGAGCGATATGAAAAATGTCGGACAAGCAATAGCATCTGACGAAGCTGTGTTAGCTCCTACTCTCTTTATTCGTGGCGGAAATTCTAATTATATAGAGGACGAGGACTGGGATGACATTGTAAAGTTATTTCCTAATGCGTCACTCGAAACAGTCCAAAACGCGGGACACTGGATACAGGCCGAACAACCCAAGGCATTTTTAGAAGCGCTACTTCCGTTTTTGAAGGCTTAGTTTAAAGTACCTTTTGGTACTTTTTTCTATTGACAGAACAGGATGCAAAAATCAATTCAGTTTCGGACAGTGTAATTTCATTGTTGTTACAAATAAAACAATAAACGTTGGCACAATGTGGATTGATAGGCAAGGCATATAATGGCACCAAGCTTATGGACTTTCCGTTGAGTTTTAAGATATTAGAAGCGCAACAAAAAGGCATACCTTTGTCATCAACTTGAATCCCATCTGCTCGAAAATAAATATAAATTGGTTCAACATTTGTAACCTTCACCCATTCCAAAGCACCATTTTGATCGGACTCCTCGGCTACTAATTGCCATTTTCCTTCCAAAATAGAATCTCCAACGGGCTTAATAGCGTTGTTCTTTTTGCAATTGAACAGTGCTAAAAGCAAAAAGAAAATGGGAATTGTTTTTTTTAAAATTATCATATTAAAATAAATTCAGCTTTTGGATTAACGTCGTACATATTTCTTTCGACCTTCATTACAAGGCGTAACAATCATTTCATTACCGGAAATTTGAATATCGTAATATTGACAAATAGCACATTTAATACTTTTGCATGCAGGATTGTCTGGTAAGAAGTCGGGGTTTAAATCAAATAGCTTATTGTTAATAATATAAGCCTTAGGGGAGCAACAAGCTGGTAAACCAGCACTATCGGTTAGTACTCCATCGGACCGAAAATAAATAAATTGCACTTGGCCTGAGGACACCGGATACCAACTGGCACCGGAGAGTGCCCCACTTTCGGTGGCTACCAGCTCCCACTTACCCTGTAAATTAGAAAAATTGCCAGAATATAGTAAGTCTTCACTCTTTTTACAGCTCCAAGCCAATAATACCAGCAGCATTGCCTTTATTAGTCTTTTCATAATCTTAACTTTGTCATTTTAATTAGGAACCCAAAGCAAACTTAATGGTTGGAACAGAAATATAATTTTTCAAAATCAGCTATACCCAATATGGAAAACCAAAAACCAACGATTTATTTAATACCCACTGTTTTAGCGGAAGATACAGCTGCCACAGTACTACCAGCAGAAATAAGTAATGTAATCCAAAATCTCGATGTGTTTTTTGTGGAGAACGTAAGAACGGCACGCCGCTTTATTAGCAGTTTGAGACTGGGTAAAGTCATCGATCAATTAGAATTCATAGAATTAGACAAAAAAACGCCCCGTGGAGTCACTAAAACC
Source organism: uncultured Dyadobacter sp. (assembly GCA_963976315.1). GTDB lineage: Bacteria > Bacteroidota > Bacteroidia > Cytophagales > Spirosomataceae > Dyadobacter. The sequence goes on along the minus strand of CAXBLH010000204.1, from coordinate 2,840 downwards.
CAGTTACAACAGCTCCATAAAAATGCAGGTATCCTTTCAGAAGCCGGGTGTCCGGGTGTAGCGGATCCTGGGGCTGTGGCTGTGGAGATTGCACACGAAATGGGTTATACCGTAAAACCGCTGGTGGGTCCCTCTTCTATCCTGTTAGCATTGATGGCTTCGGGCATGAACGGACAATCATTTGTATTCCACGGATATTTACCTATCGACCGAGCCCAACGGAAACGTTCTATTGGACAGTTAGAAAAAGACTCGATTGAAAAGAAACAAACACAGATTTTCATGGAGACGCCATTTCGTAATAACCAAATTTTTACCGCAATCATGGAAACCGCTAATCCTGAAACTCGGATATGCGTTGCCTCCAACGTGACGGGCCAGGAGGAGTACATAAAAACACTTAAAGTTAAGGATTGGAAAAAACAACCAGTAGATTTGCATAAAAAACCGACGATCTTTTTACTGAGCAGTTTTGAGTAAATCTGGTTAAAATATTAAACTTATGTTACGAAAAGTACTTTATATACTAGTAATATCGGGACTGTTGGGAGCTTGTCAAAAAGACCCAAAACTGGTGGCTATTACCACCGTCGACTCGGAGTTTCAAACTGGAATTGACAACTGGACTCCAGGGTTAGCTGGCTATACCGCCCAAACGGACTCCGCTACGGTGGACTGGCAGGTCAGTTATAGCAGGTTACGGCCTCCTTTGGACACCACACGGTATGGTCTTAAAATGCAAAGTACAAATGACGATACCGATTTATTCATGTTTGTCACCAAAAAAGTGGCAGGATTGGAACCGCTCACAAATTATTACATTCAGTTTGATATAGCGCTTTCCACCAATGTTTTTAAAGATAGTTTAGACCTACTTGGCAAACCTGGTCAAAGCGTCTTTCTCAAAGTAGGCGCTTTTCCAAACGAGCCCGCTTATGTCTTAGTAAACGGTGTTGCAACACTTAACGTGGATAAAGGCGTTGTTTCTAAAAGCGGGAGTGATTTAATTTCACTAGGGGAAGTTAACAACCAAGAGATAAGGAAAATATTCACTTTGGTACACTATAATAATCCGGATACTTATACCGTCCGAACGAATAGTAATGGGGAACTCTGGCTCTACCTCGGTACGGATTCGGGGTATCCTGGCAAAACCACTTATTATATCGATAGAGCAGTTATAAAACTCAATACCCGAATTGACAATTAGTCATTAATAATTTTTGATACCACGCAACAAAAAATATGTTACAGATAAAATCATTTGCATTTAACCCATTTCCAGAAAACACCTACGTGCTTTACGATGAAAGCAAGGAGGCTATCATTATTGATCCGGGATGTTATGAAAAATCCGAATTCGATACCTTATTTCAATTTATTGAGAATAACGCACTCAAACCGGTCAAGATCATCAATACCCATGCCCATATCGACCACGTACTGGGAGTGGCCGGTGTGAAGAGAAAATACAATATTCCATTTTGGTTACATCAACTAGACGAGCCATTGTTAAAAGCCGTTAAAAGTTATGCGTCCAACTATGGTTTCTCCCAATTTGACGAGCCAGAAATTGATCATTATCTGGTCGAAGGGACTCCTGTTGATTTTGGAAATACCTCTATGGAAGTACGGTTTGTACCCGGACATGCACCAGGGCATGTGGCTTTGGTGGATCACGATTCCAAAATAATTGTCTCTGGTGATGTACTTTTCAGGCAAAGTATAGGACGAACAGATCTTCCCGGAGGGGATTTTGATACTTTAATCAACAGTATCAGAACCCAACTATTTACCCTACCTAACGATTATGCGGTGTATGCCGGGCACATGGAGCCCACAACTATCGGCTTTGAAAAGCAACATAATCCCTTCTTAAAATAATCTAACCCTATGATTCGTAAAAATATACCCAACGCACTTACCTGTAGCAACTTACTTTGTGGTTGCATTGGTGTGGTTGAGGCATTCCATAATAACATTCTCCTCTCTTGCTGGCTCATTGGGATTGCGCTGATTTTTGATTTTTTTGATGGATTTGCCGCACGACTATTAAAGGTTACGTCACCCATAGGTAGAGATTTGGATTCCTTGGCCGATATGGTAACATTTGGAGTATTACCTTCCATTATTGTGTATCAATTACTCATGCAAAGTATTCCAGATTTGATGGGTATTTGGAAGGCTTATCCCGCTTTTTTAATTGCCATATTTTCCGCAATACGGTTGGCGAAATTCAATAATGACCCCCGCCAAAGTGATGGATTTATTGGCTTGCCCACTCCGGCGAATGCCATATTAATTGCCTCCTTGCCCATTATCCTTACCACCTCAAATGATACTATCAAAAGTCTTATACTAAACACTAATAACCTTTTGATATTCACGATAGTCATGTCGTACCTACTGGTGATGGAGCTTCCGCTTATTGCCTTAAAATTCAAAAGTTTTGCTTGGAAAAATAATGAATTCCGGTACCTGTTGATCATAGGAGCCATCTTGCTTTTAGTATTATTTCAAGTATACGCCATTCCGCTCCTGATAATCTATTATATCGTTTTATCAGTATTGGCAAAATGGCTTACTAAAAGCAAAGCCGCTGTGTAAAGATTAGGACTTGGCATCTTGCCCGACAAACGAAGTAATTTTCCAGTGAATAGAATAAAACCTAGATAAAATTCAAGAAAAAGTGAGTTAATATTTTGACCTTATCACTACTTTTTTAGTACAGCAATCGGCGGTCGGCTTTCGGCAGCTAAATCCAAACTGAAAACGATTTTCAAGCAGATGGCGGGTTTTGTCTTTTTGATAACAAAAGTGTTCCACATAACCAGTCGCGA
>CAXBLH010000203.1:0-9403 GCA_963976315.1 uncultured Dyadobacter sp. | reverse complement strand
ATCTAGTCTTGTCGACGAAGATATTTTATCCCTTTCCTTTTCCGATTCAGAAACCATTCTTATCGAATCCGAGTCGCAAACTTTACGTATTGCTCGTACCAAAGAATTACTACTAGCACTCCCAATACGACAGGTGGAGGCGATTACCTTGCGTTATTACGAAGAATTTTCAATTGCTGAAATTTCAGAAATTATGAATGTGAGTTCTAAATCGGTGCGTAATTTTATATATAAGGCCCTCACTACCATGCGTCAAGCAAGTAATATTTTCTCTTCAATACTGGTTGTTGTAGGGCTAAATTCTAGTTTTTAGAATTTTTTTCTAAAAAAGTTTCATTTTGAAGGGGTCAAATTTATAAAATGATACTCTTGTTAAGTAGATGGACCTACTTGACGTTTGCTAGATGAAATTTCCACCATATACACTTACAGAACTTATACGACAAGACGATTTTATCAATTGGGTTTTGAATCCTACAGATGAGCTTGATCGTTACTGGAGTTTATTTCAGGAAGAATACCCGGAAAAAGAGTCAACGGTAGAGTCGGCCAGGGAATACGTAATACTTTTGGCCGAAGATACTGGACGGCATATACCCGAACCAGCTCAAACCCACAAAATGTGGAAGGCGGTGGAAGAGGTAATGCAGCACGATATGCCTGAAAAGGAAGCGATTACTTCAAACCCTGTTGACTGGAAGTGGCTGCGTATTGCTGCTTCAATTCTATTAATATCAGGTATCGGATGGTTTGTTTATTCAAATTATAATAATCATTCAAATCTAAAATTGTTTGCTGGCAATGTCGGGGAAAGTCAGTTAGACGGAATTGTTGAAAAAGGGAATGATACAGGAAAGCCAAAAATGGTATTATTACCAGATGGTAGTTCTGTTATATTACAACCTGGGGCGAAGTTGATTTGGCCCAAAACTGAAAAAATAAGTAAGAGAGAAGTGAAGCTAATAGGTAAGGCTTTCTTTGAAATAGTAAAAGACGAATCTCGGCCATTTTATGTGTATGCTTACGGAGTAGCCACCAAAGTTTTAGGAACCAGCTTTACAGTGGACGCTAATGAGCAAAGTCAGGAAGTGGAGGTGGAAGTGATGACAGGTAAAGTAAGTGTTTTCCCAATTTCTGAAAAGGAAATGGAGGAAGAAATACTGCCGGAATCAGAACAGAAGGGGGTTGTGTTGTACCCTGACCAAAAGGTCGCTTTATCACTCGTAGGTGGTAATATAATAAGACCGGTTGAAAAGATTGTGATTCGGAAAAGTACATCGGAAGACCTTTCACAACAACTTTTTATTTTTGATGAAACCCCTGTCTCAGAGGTTTTTAAGGCCTTGGAAGCTGCTTATAATGTTACTATTCGCTACGATGAAAAGTTATTGAAACATTGTCCGCTTACAGCGACTTTGGTAGGCCAGCCTTTTAATAAAAAGTTAGAAGTGATATGCCAGGCAATTGATGCAGAATATATCCTTGAAGATACCTTGGTAGTGATTTCTGGAAAGGGATGTAACTAATATTAAATTTAAGCTACTCACCAAAACCCATTTGTATGAATTAGACAGTTTCTAAGTAAAAAAAATCAGCCATGTTCGAGCATGACTGATTCGAAAAATTTCCCAGAGTAATTGGCTTTACATCTCCGAAACGTAGCGTTTCGGGCAGGGAAGATATTGTTGAAAAAAAATCCTTAACAACAAATCAATTCAAAAATATGAAAAAAGTTCGACGAACCGATGACTTTCTCATAAGACTTATGCGAATAACAGTTTTACAATGTTTCTTAGTTTGCTTCTTTGGGGGTATTTCATGGGCAATTGATGGAAAAGCGCAAGCTGCTCTTTCTCAGAAAATAACGCTTGATATACAAAACCAAGAAGTGAAAAACGTATTAAAGCATTTGGAAAAGCAAACCAATGTGAAATTTGTTTTTAGTTCAAAGCTGATCCAGTCCAACCGAAAAGCGACGATTAAAGTGAATGATGCCTTGCTTTCTTCGGTGCTTGATCAATTATTAAAACCTTTACAATTAGAATATAAAGTCAGTGATGATTTGATCATCATAAAGCCGGATAAAACACCTTTAAAGGTTTCTGATCCTGTTTCGCAGAATAATGACCCTACCTTGGTAACGGCAGAAAGAACCATACAAGGGGTTGTAAAAGAAGAATCTGGTACAGCTCTTCCTGGGGTAAGTATCGTTGTAAAAGGTACTCAAAATGGCACCTTAACGGATGTTTCAGGGAAGTATTCCCTAAATATCCCAGAGGGTGATGCCACGTTAATCTTTTCTTTCGTAGGCTTTCTTTCACAAGAAGTAGTATTAGGTGCTAATGAGTCATTAGTAAATATTACGTTAAAGACTGATGATAAGGCACTTGAAGAAGTGGTGGTAGTAGGTTATGGTACTCAGAAAAAAGAATCTTTGACTGGTGCAATTGCGACGGTAACCAGCAAGGACTTGGACCGGGTACATGGTGGCTCCACGGTGAGTTCTGGATTGGCAGGGAAAATTGCCGGGGTAACTTTCCGCATGCCGGATGGTAGACCTGGGGCAGGTGCTAATATCCAAATCCGGAATATGGGTAATCCGCTTTATGTAATTGATGGAATCCAGCAGGATGCGGGGCAATTTAACAACCTTGCCCCCAACGATATTGAAAGTATTACGGTTTTGAAGGATGCTTCTGCCGCAATATATGGAGTAAGAGCCGCCAACGGTGTTGTAGTGGTTACTACCAAAAGGGGTAAGAACGGTACCAAAAATACCATCAATTTTGATTCTTACATAGGATGGCAAAACTGGTCTCGTTTTCCAAATGTGGTCAATGATTCCTATACATGGATGCTTGGTAAAGCCGAAGCTGAAATGAACCAGTTTGGCAAAACAGCGATCACACAGTCAGAGTTAGATAAATACAAACAAGGAACAGAGCTTGGATATCAATCGTTTAACTGGAAGGATTTTATCGTTCAGAAAAACTCACCCCTTCGTTCCTTTAACTTAAACATGACCGGTGGGTCAGACAAAATTACCTACTATATTTCTGCGACTAACCTCTTCCAAAATTCGGTATTGGGTCGTGAGTTTACTTTTAAAAGAACCAACATTCAAAGTAATGTGGATGCTCAAATTACGGATAACCTAAAAGTAGGGGTGCAAATCAATGGCCGTATCGAAACAAGGGATAATCCAGGTATTCCGGGTGGAGATGATTATTGGCTACCACGATTTGCTATCTTACGTAACCGTCCTTTTGAACGTCCTTACGCCAATGACAACCCAGAATATTTGAATGATATTAAGCATAATGAAACCAACTGGGCTTATAACAACAAAAAGCTCGGAGGATATGCGACTAATATTTGGAGAGTACTACAATCAAACATGCAAGGAGAATACAAAATACCTGGTGTAAAAGGACTTGTTGTGAAAGGGTTGTACTCCTATTATATCGCGGATCAGGTATTGAACGGACATGAATACACGTATGATGCTTATACTTATAACCCACAGGATGAAACCTACACCCGAACGGGCGGTAGTACGAATCCTTGGCGGGAGCGTCGTACCCAGAAAATCATGAAGAATGTAATGCAAGGTCAGGTGAACTATAATAATTCTTTTGGTAAGCATACGGTGGGAGCAACCTTTGTGGCGGAGCGTCAGGAGCAACGGGAGCAAGAACAATTCTTGCATGCAGTACCATCCACCAATGTATTACCACTGGTATATTTTGCAACCACTGATAGATATGATGACCGGGACGACCAATGGGCTCGTATAGGCTATATCGGTAGATTTACCTATGACTATGCTGGACGCTATTATCTGGAAGTAGCTGGTCGTCGCGATGCCTCTTGGAAATTTGCTCCTGATCGCCGTGTAGGCTTTTTCCCTTCGGCATCTGCAGGATGGAGAATCTCGGATGAGCAATTTCTCAAAAATATAATTGGTGAAAGAAGTGCTTTGGATGATCTTAAATTTAGAGCATCTTATGGTATTTTGGGGGATGATGATATTGGTATTGGCCCTTATGATTACTTGCCAGGTTACAACTATAACCAAGGGAATGCAATTTTGAGCGGTTCTGCTATTGTAACCTCAAGAGATAAGGGGCAAATCGTGGATAACCTTACTTGGTTTAAAAGTAAGATTTTAGATATTGGTGCTGATTTCTCATTTTTTGGAACCAAGGTGACTGGTTCGGTGGATTACTTTAACCGTTTGAGAACAGGCCTTCGTGGTAGAAAATATGATATTTTGATTCCAAGCGAAGTAGGGTATAGCTTACCTGATGAAAACGTAAACAGCGATTCCCAACGCGGGTGGGAAGGTTCCTTGGCATACAACGGTAAAGCGGCAGATGGTGAAATCAGCTATTCAATTGGGGGTAATGTCTCCTTCTCTCGTAGTCGTTTCGAAGCATCTTACAAACCCATTTTCAATAACTCATTGGATAGATACCGTAATTCATCAGAAGGGCGATACAGAAATATTTTCTGGGGTCTTGAGTCAATTGGTCAGTTCCAATCGGTTCAGCAAATCAATGAATATCCGGTGAATATAGACGGACAGGGCAACAGGACTTTATTGCCTGGTGACTTGATTTACAAGGATCTTGATGGTGATAATGTCATTACGGATGCAGATCAACGGCCCATCGGTTATACAGAATCTGGTCAGCCTAATATAAATTTTGGATTGAACTTCATGATTGCTTGGAAAGGTTTAACCTTTAATGCCGACTTTTCTGGTGGTGGAATGTACTCCTGGAACCAGAACTGGGAGCAACGTTGGGCTTACCAAAATGATGGAGCTTTGAATAAAATATTCCTGGACAGATGGCACCGTGCCGATCCCTTTGACTTAAATAGCGAATGGATTCCTGGTAAATACCCTGCTTTGAGATATAACAATGGGGGACATAGTAACTACAATCGTAACTCCACTTTCTGGTTGCATAATGTGAAATATATTCGCGCCAGAACCATCGAATTAGGTTATTCATTGCCAAAATCGATACTGGAAAAGCTGAAAATGCAACGTGCCCGAGTGTATATCAATGGTTATAACTTGTTCTCTATTGACAACTTGAAAAAGTTCGGTGTTGACCCGGAAATTGCTGATGGAAATGGTTTGCAATATCCGCAAAACAAGTTTATCAATGTGGGTATCAATTTGTCAATCTAATATTTAAAAGGACTTAGAGATGAAAAAAATAGCATATATAGCAATATTCCTGATGTTAGGTGTCAGCTGGGGCTGCGACGATCAATCTTTTTTGGACCGGCCGCCTACAAGTATTCTGAATGAAGATCAGGTATGGAAAGATGAGTCGGTGGTACTCTCCGTTTTGGGTAACTTGTATAATCGCGTTTATGACATTGGTACCGTTAAAGACTGGGCTTCCCTATCTAACTTTAACGATGCTTTTTGGTCAGAAGCCGGTCGTTACGGTAGCTTTCAGAATAATGGGTGGGGGAATGGCGATTGGGCAACATGGGATTATGGCTATATCCGGGAAATAAACCTTTTTATCCAAAAGGCCACGGTGGCTGATGCCTTGAAGCCCGCTGTTCGTGATCGTTTTTTGGCAGAAGCACGTTTTTTGAGAGCTGCCTATTACTTTGAACTTGTTAAAAGAATGGGTGGTGTTCCTTTGATATTGGAACCCCTAACCTATGATTTTAGTGGTGATCCATCTTATTTAAGGCATCCAAGAGCTAAGGAATCAGAGATTTATGATTTTGTGATTAGCGAAATGGAGGCGATTAAAGAGTTGCTTCCAGCGAGTGTTGCTGAAAAGTCGAGAGCTACAAAAGGCGCGGCATTAGCCATGGAATCCCGTGCAGCATTGTACGCCGCTTCTATCGCAAAATATGGGGTAAACACACCAACCGTAACTTTGCCGGGTGGTGAAGTAGGTATTCCGGCAAGCATGGCGAATGGTTATTATACCAAAGCCTTAAATGCTGCGAAGGAGATAATTGCAGGTAACGCGGGGGCCTATGCCTTGTATACCAAAAAACCAGATTTGTCTGAAAACTTTTCAAGTATTTTCTATGATAAGGCCAACAACTCAGAAGTAATTTGGGTTGATGACTTCAAACTGAAAAGTGGGAAAGTGCATTACTTCACGGGAGCAAACCAACCTCGTTTTGGTGCGGAAGAAGAAGAAGGTGGACGTATTAACCCCTCTTTGAATTTCGTGGAAATGTTTGAAAAACTGGACAATACCTTTGCTCCAATTCCAACCGTCGATGCCACTGGAAAGCCCATTTATTATGAGAAGCAAGTAGATATTTTTGCAGGTCGTGATGCTCGACTGGCTGGTACGGTAATGTTGCCTGGTACAGCCTTCAAAGGAAGAGCAGTAGATATTTGGGCGGGTTATGAATTGGCAGATGGTACCGTACTCACAGGTTCTGACCGTGGTGCTCAAAAAACATTACCTGGACAATCCATTCCCACGCAAGTGGTAGGTTTCGACGGCCCCATTGATGGTTTTGAATTTACAGCACAAACAGGTTTTTATATCCGTAAGTACCAAGATCCTGTGGTTGGGTCTGGACAGCGTGGTGTGCAAAGTGAAGTATGGTATGTACGTTATCGCTATGCAGAAGTGTTGCTCAACGCTGCTGAGGCCGCTTTTGAGCTAGGGAACAAGGCAGATGCTGCCATGTATATGAATCAGGTAAGAGAAAGAGCGGGTTTAGTGATACCCCTTACTGCTGCCGAGATCACCTTTGACCGAATCGTTCATGAGCGTCGTGTGGAGTTCGGATTTGAAGGCTTGTATTTGGATGACATGAAACGTTGGAGAATCGGGCATTTGATTATGGACGGTAATCCAATTGCACAAGCTGACCTTTCTAAGGACTTGGGTAAGGCTACCAAACGCAATACACAGCCATGGGGCTTATGGTCTTACAAAATTTATAATCCGGGCGCTGCAAATAACGGCAAATGGGTTTACAAGCCTATAAAGCTTAGTCGTGTTACGGGTGCAGACCGTTTTCAGTTGGGTAATTACTATTCCTATATCGCGGATGATATCGTGAATAACAACCCGCTGATTGTCCGTAATCCAAATCATTAATTTTCACATTTTAACAAAACGATACTATGAAAATCAGGTTTCAATATAGCTATTTCCTGGCTTTGGCTGTACTATTTGTTTCATGTGCAGAGGATAATTATACCGAGCCCAAAGCCAATTTGTCGGGCAGGGTAGTATATAACGGTGAGCCACTAGGTTTTGAATTTAATCAAGTCGCTTTACAACTTTGGCAACCAGGGTTTGGAAAGTTGGCGGCCATAAATGCACCCATTGATCAGGAAGGTAATTTTTCTTCAATTCTTTTCAATGGTGATTATAAATTGGTATTTCCAAAAGGGCGCGGGCCATTCAGAACCATCGTTCAGGATGCATCCAAGAAGGATACTGTTTTTGTAACAGTCAATGGAACGCAACAGCTAGACATTAGCGTAGAACCATACTATTTAATTAAGTCTGCTACTTTTAGTGGAGGAGAGAAAAAAGTTTCTGTAACAGCAGCTCTTGAAAAAATCATCAAAGATGTGGATGCCAAGGAAATAGAAAACGTAACGCTTTATATAAATCAAGGACAATTTGTTTCACGAGCTACCAATATCGGAAGTAAGTCCATTGGCGGAGCTGAAATAGCAAATTTGACTAGCATTAATTTAACGGTGGATGTACCCACTATTTTGCCTACGCAAAGTTATGTTTATGCACGTATAGGAGTTAAGATTAAAAATGTAGAGGATATGTTATTTTCTGCGGTTGAAAAAGTAAGTTTATAAGCTTGAATGCTTTGGTTAATGGAGTTATGAACTCCATTAACCAATTTTTTTGTGATTGTCCTTCAATCATTTTTGTCAATTTCAAATCCTGACATAACTGTCACTGTAATGAGAAAATTTAATCTATTAGTCGTTCTCTTTGCGTTATTGCTCGCATCGTGTGCTCAGAACAAAAAAAACACCTTGCCAAACAATGCGGTGAAGTCCGAAGTTATTGGCCGCCGGGCTGAGGTCTTATTTCTAGGTCATACTAGTAAACACCATGACGCTGGAAAATATGCTCCATGGCTTGCGATAAAACTTTTTAGAAGTGGTATTAATATGACTTATACCACAGAAGTAGCGGACCTAAATACCGAAAACCTGAGCAAGTACGACGGATTGATTATCTATGCAAACCATAATGTTTTGTCTCCAGATCAAGAAGCGGCCATGAAAGCTTTTGTTGAAGGAGGGAAGGGTTTAATTCCATTACATTCTGCGGCTGGCTGTTTCCTAAACTCTGAGTGGTATATCAAAACCATTGGTGGGCAATTCGCCTCACATGGTACTGGTGATTTCAAGAATACTATTTTAAAGCCAGATCATCCGGTGATGAAAGGAATTTCCGATTTCACCACCTTTGATGAAACGTATGTACACAAAAACCTAAATCCGGACAAACTGGTTTTGGGAGAACGCATAGAAGGCGACCACCACGAACCCTATACCTGGGTGCGTAACGAAGGAAAAGGTCGGGTGTTTTACACCGCTTATGGTCACGACGATCAAACCTGGACCAATATTGGTTTTTTGGATTTGGTCCGTAATGGTGTTTTATGGGCGATTGGTGATCCAGTGAATGACCAAATTGCCGCATTAAATATTCCAAATCCTGATATTTATGATTCGGATACCATTGCTGCCTTTACCCAAAGACACGTTGTTAAAAAATTACAAGATGCACTTTCACCGACAGAATCAAACAAATTAACGCAAATCCCAGCTGGGTTTGAAATGCAGCTTTTCGCTTCTGAACCAGATATCCATAACCCAATTGCGATGGCATGGGATGAAAGAGGCAGACTCTGGGTGGTGGAATCAGTGGATTACCCGAACACTTTTAAAGAAACGGATGGGCAAGCGAACGACAGAATTAAAATATGTGAAGATACCGACGGAGATGGAAAGGCGGATAAGTTCACCGTTTTTGCGGATAATTTGAATATACCTACCAGTATGGTGTTTTCCAATGGTGGAATTATTGTGTCCACTGCACCTGATTTTGTATTTATGAAAGATACAAATGGGGATGACGTGGCGGATATCCGTGAAGTGATCATTACTGGTTGGGGTAAAAATGATACCCACGCCGGTCCTTCCAATTTACAATATGGCTTTGACAATAAAATTTGGGGCGTAAATGGTTATTCTGGTTTTAACGGAACCATTGATGGTCAGAAATGGCGGTTTCCTCAAGGAGTTTATCATTTCAAACCTAATGGTACTGAGTTTTCTTTCCTTGGAAATACGAGCAATAATACGTGGGGTTTAGGTTTTACCGAAGACAATAATGTATTTATT